>CANRBR010000007.1 GCA_947628915.1 uncultured Bacilli bacterium
CTGCAACTGATGGACCTATGGCTCAAACTCGTGAACACATCTTATTATCACGTCAAGTTGGAGTACCTCGTATGGTTGTATTCTTAAATAAATGTGATATGGTTGACGATGCTGAGTTACTTGACTTAGTTGAAATGGAAGTTCGTGAATTATTAAGCGAATATGGTTACGATGGAGACAATACTCCAATAATTCGTGGATCTGCACTTAAGGCTCTTGAAGGAGACCCTAAGTATGAAGAGTCTATTGTTGAATTAATGGATGCTGTTGATACTTGGATTGAAACTCCAGTTAGAGACACTGATAAACCATTCTTAATGCCAATTGAAGACGTTTTCACAATTACAGGACGTGGAACTGTTGTTACAGGACGTGTTGAAAGAGGACAATTAAAATTAAACGATGAAGTTGAAATAGTTGGACTTAAAGATACTAAGAAAACTGTTGTTACTGGTATCGAAATGTTCCGTAAATCCCTTGATTATGCTGAATCAGGAGATAATGCAGGAGTTTTACTTCGTGGTATAGCTCGTGAAGATGTTGAACGTGGTCAAGTACTTGCTAAACCAGGTACAGTTACACCTCATACTAAGTTTAAAGCACAAGTTTATGTTTTAACTAAAGAAGAGGGTGGAAGACATACTCCATTCTTCTCAAATTATCGTCCACAATTCTATTTCAGAACTACAGATGTTACTGGTGTTATTGAATTACCAGAAGGTGTTGAAATGGTTATGCCTGGAGATAACGTAGAGATGACTGTTGAGTTAATCGCTCCAATAGCTATTGAAAATGGAACTAAGTTCTCAATCCGTGAAGGTGGTAGAACAGTTGGTTCTGGTTCAATTTCTGAAATTATTAAATAATTAAATGAAATTTACAAAAATTAAGATATTAAGTTATCTTAATTTTTTTATAAAATTATATTAAGCTACTAAAGATAATAAATTATAAAGTTAACTTTAATCTTATTTGGATTAATATCATATTTATAATAAATATATGTTATAATTAATATAGGTGATAATATGAGTATAAAGTTTTTTGAAAATCCAAAGAAAATAGAAAAACTTAGAATTAAACTCCAAAAACAAATAGAGCCTGGACATGGGTATAGTATACTTAAGAGTAGTAGGACTTTAAAAGAAAACGAATATATTATGGAATTATCCAAACAATATGATGATTATGGATATATGAGTGATGAACTTGGTGATGAGTTAGATAAACTTTTTTTGGATGATGATTATATAATTGGTATACATAGAACAGGATATACTCCTATGGATGATAAGACAATCAATGATATTTTTTCTAAAGGATTAATAAATAATGGTCATATAATGCAAGGCGGAGGAACTGGAAACTACAGTATTGAAAATACAGTAAGTTTATTTTATGACTTTACAATAATGAATGGTCAGTTAAAAGCCGCACATGGTTATAAAGGTTCCGAGGGATGCGTAATAGTTAAGATACCAAAGTCTTATTTAGGAAAAAAGGATGGAGAAATAAAACCTATTTATTATATAGATGGTAATGTTGTAAAATTACTTCCTGAGTTTGTATATGGTTATGTGAGCGTAAATGAAAAAGGGGAACTTGGAAAACTTATAAATAATCCAAAATATAAAGATAATCATGATTTAAATAACGATAATTTATACTATGATGAAGCAGGGTATTATAAGGCTAAGAAAGAAGGTATTAGTCTAGATAAAAAAGAGATTCCTTTAGAAGATAAATACGAAATAATAAAAAAGGCATATACTGATACACTTTTAAAATATGGGGATTATCAGGCTGAGCAGGCACTCCTTCATCTAATAAACGATAATGAGGTTAAGTACTTTACAGGGAGTGAAAATAGAGCTATGTTAAATAAATATATAGTTTATGGAAATGTCTTGAGCGTTTTGAGCTTTGGTACTCAAAATGAACAAGTAAATGATATTATTTCAAATTTTATAAGCACTATTAAAGAGGAATTAGAAACTAAAAATAGACACATTTAGTATAAAAGTTATAAAAATAATAGAATATTCTATTATTTTTTGCTTATTTTTGATATAATTAGTATAGGTGTAAATATGCAAAATATATATGGTATAACATTAGAGAAATTAGAAAAATATTTTATAGATAAAAACGATAAGAAATTCAAAGCAACTCAAGTGTTTGAGTGGGTATATAAAAAAAGAGTTAATAGTTTTGACGATATGAAAAATGTATCAAAAGAAACTATAAATGAGTTAAAAGAAGATTTTTACTTTGAAAAGTTAGAAATAATAAAAAAACTAGAAGATGTAGATGTTATAAAATACTTATTTAAACTTAAAGATGGAAACACTATAGAAGCAGTTTTAATGAACCATGATTACGGTCTTAGTATTTGTATTTCAACTCAAGTAGGATGTAATATGGGTTGTAAATTCTGTGAAAGTGGTAGACGTAAAAAAGTTAGAAATCTTGAAGTATATGAAATGGTAACTCAAATACTTATGGTTGAAAGTGATATAAATAAACGCATTTCCCATATAGTTTTAATGGGTATAGGAGAACCTTTTGATAACTATGATAATGTAATAGATTTTATAGATATAGTAAATAGTGGTAAAGGTATAGATATAGGCTCACGTCATATAACTGTATCGACTTGTGGAATTGTACCAAAGATTAAAGAATTTACTAATTTTGATAAACAGGTTAATCTTGCAATAAGTCTGCACGCACCAAACAACAAAATAAGAAGTAGTATCATGAACATAAATAAGGTATATCCTATTGAAGATATTATCGAATCTATTAAAGAATACATAGCTAAAACTAATAGAAGAGTTACATTCGAATATATAATGTTAAAAGGTGTGAATGATACAGTAGAGTGTGCGATAGAATTGAGTCAACTACTTAAAGGACTTAATGCATATGTAAATTTGATACCATATAATGAAACAAGTCATATAGAGTATAAGAAAAGTGATAAAGATACTATTATGAAATTCTTTGATGTATTAAAGAAAAATGGTATACAAGTTACAATAAGGAGAGAATTTGGAAGTAAGGTTAATGCAGCATGTGGGCAGTTGCGCTCACACTATGAGGAGGTGTAATATGGACTTTTATTATATAACAGATACTGGTAAAGTAAGGGAGAGAAACGAAGATGCGGTATCTATTGTAGAGAATTTAAGTGGTGAGAAATTACTTATAGTTGCTGATGGTATGGGTGGACATAAAGATGGAGAGGTAGCCTCACACATCGCACTTAATCTAATATGTGATAGATTTAAAAACATCAGTAGTATTGGTAATAAAGAAGATGCGATAAATTGGATACAAAGCACGGTTAGTGAAGCCAATATGGAAATATTTAAATATGTTGGTGAACATAAAGAAAGTCAAGGTATGGGAACAACAGTAGTACTTGCAGTAATAACTCAATCATTCTTACTTATAGGTAATATTGGAGATTCATCAGGATATATTTATAAAAATTCCAAATTACACAAAATCACAGTAGACCATACACTAGTAAACTTACTTGTTAAAAGTGGAGAGTTAACAGAAGAAGAAGCGCGCAATCATCCTAAGAAAAACGTACTTATGAAAGCTCTTGGAAGTAGTACTAACGTAGAGATGGATATATTTAATGTAGAACTTAATATAGATGGAATATTCTTGTGCAGTGATGGGCTTACTAATATGCTTGATGATGCACAAATAGCTAAAGTATTAAGTGAAGATTCTACATTAAAAGAAAAGTTAGAAAAATTAGTCTTTAAGGCTAATAATCGTGGGGGTAATGATAACATATCGATTGCTTATTTAGTTAAGGAGGGTATTCATGATTAATAAAGGTGAACTTATAGATAATAGATATAAAATCATTAAATCCATTGGTGAAGGTGGAATGGCTAACGTATATTTAGCTTGGGATACAATACTTGAGCGTGAAGTAGCGGTAAAAATACTTAGAGGAGACTTAGCTGAAGATGAAAAATTCGTAAGAAGATTTCAAAGAGAAGCAAATGCAGCGAGTTCCTTGAGGCATCCTAATATAGTTGAAATGTACGATGTAGGTGAAGATAACGGTAAGTATTTTATCGTAATGGAATATGTAGATGGAAAAACTTTAAAAAGTTTAATTAAAAAAAGAGGTGCCTTAAACCTAAATGAGGCTATAGATATAATGTTGCAACTTGCAAGTGGTATTGCATGTGCTCACGATAGTTATATAATACATAGAGATATCAAACCTCAAAATGTATTAATTTTAGAAGATGGTAGAGTTAAAATAACTGACTTTGGTATTGCAATGGCACTAAACAGCAATGAACTTACTCAGACTAATTCAGTTATGGGTAGTGTACATTATCTACCACCTGAGCAGGCAAGTGGTAGTGGTTCTACTATTAAAAGTGATATATATTCACTTGGAATACTCATGTTTGAACTTTTAACTGGAAGTGTGCCTTTTAAAGGAGATAATGCAGTTGAAATAGCAATAAAACATATGAAAGACCCAATACCTAGCGTATGTAATATAAATCCATCAATACCTCAGAGTGTTGAAAATATAATACTTAAAGCAACTGCTAAAAATCCTAAAAATAGATATGATTCAGTATCTGAAA
This sequence comes from uncultured Bacilli bacterium, assembly GCA_947628915.1. GTDB lineage: Bacteria > Bacillota_I > Bacilli_A > RF39 > UBA660 > UMGS1613. The sequence goes on from CANRBR010000007.1 coordinate 4,638, forward strand.
TGTATGAGGATTTAAAAACTTGTCTAGATCCTTTAAGATTTGAAGAGAAAAGATTAGTATATAAATATCCAGAACACAATTTAGAAAACACTAAAACGATTACTAAACTAGAATCTAGAGAAATAAAAAATAAATCATTAGAAATAGATGAAGATAAAAAATCTGAAAAAAGTGATAAAAAACTAAATAGGGCATTAACAGTAGCAGGAATAGTTTGTGTAGTAATTGTATTAATAGGTCTTATTTTTATCTTTGTACTCAGTATAGATAAATCAAAAGATGTATATGTTCCAAGTAATTTAGAGGGATTATCAGAAAAAGAGGCATGCAAAAAAATAGAAAAAGCAGATTTAATATGTAAAGTAGATTATGTATTCGATGAGGAATATGAAGAAGACGTAGTAATAAAAACTAGCCCTAAATCTGATACTAAAATAAAAGCAGGAAATACAGTAACGATAACTGTCTCATCCTTTGAAGATACAATAGAAGTACAAGATTATACTAAGAAAAAGTTAGATGTAGTAAAAGCAGAATTAGAAGAAGCAGGAATTAGAGTTGTAACTACTCCTAAGAAAGTTACTAAAGATGATAAGATAGAAGAAAATTCTATAATATCTCAGAGTGTAAAAGCAGGAGAAAGACTTCAAAAAAATAATGATGTTATAGAACTTGTTTATGCTACATTAATAACAGTATATCCTGATTTTACAGATGGAACTTATACTAGAGATTTAATACAACAATTCTGTGATGATAACGATATAACTTGCGTATTTAAAGAGGAAGAAGATAACCACTTTAATGAAGGAGATATAATACTTCAATCTAGAAGTGTTGGAGATGAGGTTAAGGCTAAAACAACACTTACAATAACTATTGCAACTAATAGTAAAGAAGAGCCTAAAATAGATGAGACTTTAGAAGGGTAGTATGACAGGGAAAATAATAAAACAAATAAGTAATGATTATACGGTTAAAGTAAACAATAATACTTATATATGTAAAGCACGTGGTAAATTTAGAAAAGATAAAATAACTCCTCTAGTTGGAGATAACGTAGTAATTGATGATAAAAATAATTATATACTAGATGTGTTAGATAGAAAAAATGAATTAGATAGACCAAGCGTAGCTAATATAGACCAAGTGTTAATAGTAACAAGTGTTAAAATACCTGATTTCTCTTCTAATTTACTAGATAAATTGATTACTATAATAGAGTTTAATAATATTAAACCTATAATATGTTTTACTAAATTAGATTTACTCGATAATGGAGAATTAAAAAACATAAAAACTATTATGAATTACTATAAAAAAATAGGTTATGAAGTTTATACTAATACAGATTCTAATTTAAAAGATATATTTAAAGGTAAAGTAACAGTATTTGCAGGACAAAGTGGAGCAGGTAAAAGTTCTTTATTAAATAGACTTGATAAAACTCTAAATCTAGAGATAGGAGAAGTATCTATCGCACTTGGAAGAGGTAAGCATACAACAAGACATACTGAACTTTTAGAAGTCTTAGGTGGGCTTATTGCAGATACTCCAGGATTTTCTAGTATAGATTTTAAAGGCATGAAATGTAGTAATATAAGAGATTCATTTATAGAGTTTGATAAATATAAAAATACTTGTGAATACAGAGATTGTATGCACCAAAATGAATTAAAATGTGGAATAAAAGATAACGTTAAAAATGGTAATATATTAAAAAGTAGATATGAAAATTATTTAAAGTTTATAGAAAAAGGTGATTTATGAAAATAGCAGCATCTTTCTTAGATATAAAAGAACCTAAATGCGAAGAGTTGGCTAAATTAGATAAACTTGATATAGATTATATTCATTTAGATGTAATGGACGGGATATTTGTAGAAAATAAAACTTATACCTATGAAGAGTTTTACGATATAGTAAAGTTTACGACAAAGCCTAAAGATGTACATCTAATGGTAAGTGATGTAAAAAAATATATAGATGAATTTTCAAAGTTTAAACCTAATTATATAACATTTCACTATGAAGCAGTAAGTGAAGTTAGTAGTGTGATTAATTATATAAAAGATTTAGGTATTAAAGTTGGAATGAGTATTAAACCATCTACTGATGTATCAGAAATAATTGATTACTTAGACTACTTAGACTTAGTACTTGTCATGAGTGTTGAACCAGGTAGAGGGGGTCAAGCCTTTATGGAAGATAGTTTAAAAAAAGTAGAGCAATTATATAGTTTAAGAGAAAAGAATAATTATAATTATATAATTGAAATAGATGGTGGGATAAATGATGAAACTATAAAGAAGTGTGATAAAGTAGATATGTGTGTAGTAGGTAGTTTCATCACTAAAGGCAATTATGAAGAAAGAATAAGAAAATTGAGAGATTAACTCTTTTTTCTTGCTAAAATTTAAAAATTATTATATACTATAGAGGTATTGGAGGAAATTATGGAAAAAAATAAGAATTTAAAAGAAATAGTTATAAAAATAGAAGGAGAAAAATGGGAAAACGCTTTAGATAAAGCATTTAAAAAAGCAAATGCAAAAGCAAAAATACCAGGATTTAGACCAGGTAAGGCACCTAAGAATGTGTTTATTAAAAATTATGGAATAGAATCACTTTATATGGACGCTTCTAATTATTGTATAGAGGATGCATATAAAGAAATGATAGAAGAGAATAAAGATTTACAAATAGCCGCACAACCAGTTGTAGATATTAGAGCTATTGATGAAAAATATATAGAGTATGTATTCACTATTACAACTAAACCAGAGGTTAAATTAGGTAAATATAAAGGGCTCGATGTAAAGAAAGAAAAAGTATCAGTATCTAAAAAAGAAATAGAAGATGCAGTAAATCACATGAGAGAACACTACAAAGAAAATATAGTAAAAGAAGGAAAAGTTGAAAATGGTGATATTGCTATAATCGATTTTGAAGGATTTAAAGATGGAGTTGCATTTGAAGGTGGAAAGGGTGAAAATTATTCACTTGAAATAGGTTCAAATACATTTATACCAGGATTTGAAGAACAATTAATAGGTATGAGTGCTGGAGAAGAAAAAGATATTAATGTAACATTCCCTAGTGATTACCACGCTGCAGAGTTAAAAGGTGCTCCTGTAGTATTTAAAGTTAAAGTAAATGAAGTAAAAGAGGTTAAAATACCTGAACTTGATAAAGAATTCTTTGAAGATTTAGGAATGGAAGGTATAGATACTAAAGAGGCTTTAGAAGCACAAGTCAAAGAAAATATTAAAGCTAGTAAAGAATCACAAGTAGAAGATAAATATATAGACGCACTACTTGCTGAAATAGCAAAGACTACTGAAGTCGATGTACCTTATACTATGATTAATGATGAAGAAGAAAGAATGGTAGACCACTTTGGTGAACATTTATCTATGCAAGGTATTTCATTAGAACAGTTCTATAAATATACTAATTCTAATAGAGAAGCATTAAAAGAACAATATAAAGATGAAGCAGAAAAAAGAATAAAATATAGACTAATATTAGAAGAGATAATAAAGGAAGAAAAAATAACTGTAACTAATGATGAAATAGATAAAAAACTTGATGAACTTGCTGTTAAATATAATATGACTAAAGAAGAAGTTAAAAAAGAGTACACAGATAATTTAGATTATATTAAATTTGATTTAGAAGTAAATAAAGCCTTTGATATTATAAAAGGTTAAGGTGCATTTCTCTAAATTGTAAAAGTAAAAAAAAACTATTGACAAAATGAAAATTTTGTAGTATATTGTATATAGTTTAGAGATGATAGATGAACTAATATTATATAATAAAAATAATTATCTTATAAAAAATAAGAAATTATAAAAAATAATATTAAATTCAAATATCTAAAATATTAAGTAAAAAACTTTATATAATATATAAAAATTATATAATAGTACTTGCTTAATATTATTGGAAATACGAAAGTAATTTCTACCTACTCTAAACATTACAATTGTAAGAAGAAAGAAAACTTCTATGGTAGGAGTATTGCTCTTTTCACTGATAATGTTTAGTAGCAATTTTCCAAACTCGAAAGTAATGACTTTATCAGGGCCGTTACTTTTTTGTTTTTTCTATAAAATTAGACGTTATACCACTCAATTTAGTTTATTCGTCATATTATAAATTAGATAGGAGGTATTTCATGTTTTTAAATAGAAACTGTGGTTGTGGATGCGGTAGACAAATGCCACAAATGGAACAACCTATAATGGAACCAGTTATAACTAAATGTGTAGAGAAGGAGTTTCACCACGAGGTACAACATTGTTGTCCAATACATACACACGTAATAAATAAACATATATATACTCATACTTATACTCCACAATACACTTGTGATGAAGAAGATGTAGTAATTAATAATGATTGCGGTGGATGTTCTGGAAATATGATGAACAATAATTTCTAAAAGTAGTTTTTTACTACTTTTTTTGTTATAATGTGTATGAGGTGTGTTTATGGATAATATTAAATTAGTAAAAGCTAAATCAAGTCATGTAAAAATTTTAAATGATTTTTTCAAACTTTCGTTAGAGTATGAAAGAGATAATTACGATGATAATATTAAAGACAATTTAATTGTTAATTCATATTTTGATAATAGGATAAATGAAGATAATTCTATAATATTGCTTGGTACATATAATGAAAAAATAGTTGGGTATATATATGCTGAGGTAGATAATACGAATAAAATAAAAAAAGAGTTAGAGGCAACAATAAATTCAATTTTTGTTTTAGAAGAATATAGAAACAGGGGTATAGGGACTAAATTAATAAACGAGGTTTCTAATATATTAAGTAAAGAAAATGTGAAATATATATCAATAAGTAATTTATATTATAACGAAAAAGCTAAAAGATTATACGATAAATTAGGCTATAAAATGTTTAAAGAGGAAAGAAGAAAAAAGATATGAAAGCGCTAACTATAAAAGAACCATGGGCAAGTGTAATTATTAATGGATATAAAAAGTATGAATTTAGAAGTTGGAAGACTAATTATAGAGGAAAAATACTTATACATACTTCTTTAAATGTAGAAAAAAATATGCTTGATAGATTTAAAGATTATAATATAAAATATCAACCTGGATATATAATAGGTGAGGCTATTCTTACTGATTGTATATTAGTTGATAGTAAATTTAATGAATACTTGAAAGAATTAAATCCAGTTGTATATGCAAAAAGTAACCATGTTGAAAAATATGCGTGGAAGTTAGAAAATATTAAGAAATATGATAAGCCAATACCTTGTAAAGGAAAACTCGGTTTATGGAATTATAAGGAGGATTAAATGATATTACACCTAGATAATAAACCATTTGAAAGTATAAAAAATGGTACTAAAACAATAGAAATGAGATTATTTGATGAAAAAAGAAGATTATTAAAAGAAAACGATATTATTGAATTTATAAATAGAACTACAAATGAGAGTATAAAAGCAAAAATTATTAAATTACACATTTTTACAAATTTTGAAGAATTATATAATCATTTTGATAAAGTAAAACTAGGGTATAGTGAAGATGAAGTTGCAGATTTTAAAGATATGGCTGCTTATTATTCTATTATAGAGCAAGAAAAGTATGGTGTTGTTGGAATAGAAATTAATTTAGTTTGATTTCTATTTTTTTGTTTAAAAAAAGGAAATTGAAAAGTTTTGTCGTATGATATATAGTATGTGTTTTAATGTACATAAGATAAAAAATACTTGAATCTAATATTATCAAGTATTTAGTTTATACTCTTCCAAAGTAATATCGTTATCATGTATATATTTTGCAGTGTCAATACCCACATATCTATAATGCCATGGTTCATACTTAAATCCAGTTATATGAAATTTTGCTTTAGGATATCTTAGAATAAACCCATATTTATAAGAATTATTAATCATCCAAGTAAATTCCTTTGTATCTTCAAAATTATCATAATCTAATGTATTATTAGAAACATCTACTGCAAGACCAGTTTGGTGTTCTGAATGTCCTTTTCTCGCACTTGCCATATCAGCATAATAAAATCCTTTATCTTTAACATATCCATTATAAAGTTTATCTTGATATTCATAACTTCTATAAGTAGATACTGCTATTATATTAAACCTATCTCTTTTCGCATCACTTGCCATATTTTCAAAAGCAACTTTAGCTTCATGCCTTAAATATTTATCTTCATATGCATATTCATTATCTATAAGTTCTAAATCACTTGGGACATAATCACTTGTAAGTTTATTATTTTTATTAACTATAAAATCATAAGTAGTAGGGGAGTATATAGTATTAACATCTTTATAGAAATTACTGTTTTCTAGCATAATAAGTATTAATATATAAATAACTTTTTCCATAACCTCACCACTATATTATATGAAAAAAAGAATATTATTTATTTTAAAAAGTATTCATAATATTCTTCATAAGTAATATCATTTTCATATATGTATGTTGCAACATCAACTCCAACATATCTATAATGCCATGCCTCAAAGATATATCCAGTTATATATTCGTTTTCTTTAGAATATCTCATTATAAATCCATACTTATGCGCATTATCCTTAAGCCATTTATATTCATCAGTATTTGCAAATTCATCAAAAGATACATTATCTTTGTTAGTTAAATCTGCTGAATATCCAAGTTGGTGTTCTGAAAAGCCTGGCCTAGCAGAATAAGTATCTGCATTTTTAACTCCATCTGCTTTAACATAGTTATTGTATAATGTAGATTGAAAACTATAACTTCTGTATCCAGTAGTAACTTTTAAAGTTAAACCTTTACTTCTTGCAGCATCTGCCATTTTAACAAAGTTTTCATAAGCAACTTTTTTTAGCTGTGCTTTATCTCTTGCATAAATTCCAGTAACATCTACTAAATCATCAGGTACATAGTTTTTATCTAAGTAGAAGAATTTATTTACTAAAGTATACATTCCTTTAGATAAATCTGCAGCTTTAGAATCAGTATAAAATTCATAATCAAGATTAGAATTTATTCTTTTAACAATCTCTTTATAACTTAAATCTTTATGTTTTTCATAGTATGATAAATATCTATCAAGATTATCTTCTATAAAATATTTTTCACTTAAAAATCCATTAATTGTATTATTTAACTCTACGTCATCTTTTAAATCATTTACATACTTAATAGTATTAGAAACATCATATTTATCTAAATATTTTACATATTCATCTATTTTAGTTTCTTTAAATTTATCATTATTAATAAGTTCAAATATCTTTAAATAATCTATATCTTTGTATTTAGATGTGTATTTTAAATATAAATCTAATTTATTGGGATTGTAATTTTCACTATCAATCATATATATCAAGTTTTCATTATAATCATATTTTAATATAGTATCAATTTCAGATTTAGTAAGTTTTTCTATTTCAATTATCTCAAGATTATTATATCCTTTATCTTTTAAAGTTTTATTGCTTTTTAGGGTGAGTGTTAAGAAAATTAAAATGATAATTATTAATATAACTAAGAATAAAATTAATACTCTTTTTTTATTTACTTTTCTTTTTTTCTTTTTCATAGAACCACCATTATTATTATAACTCAAAAAAGAAATAAAAAAAGGGATTTTAATCCTTTTCTACAAAATATGCATAATATTCGTCAAATGTAATGTCATTATCATGTATATAAGTTGCTGCTTCAATTCCAACATAACGATAGTGCCATGACTCATATTCGTATCCAGTTAAGTATTCTTTACCTTTAGGATATCTTAGTATAAATCCATACTTATATGCATTTTCACTTAACCATTTAAACTCGTCAAACTCTTCAAATGTCGCACCAGTAGAACCATAAGTTTGTATATCAACTGCCATACCTGTTTGGTGTTCTGAAAAACCTGCTCTTGCTGCAATCTTATCTGCTTCTCTTTCACCTCTTGTACTCTTGTAGTAATCGTAAGTCTCTTCTTGATCTTCAAAACTTCTATAAGATGAATTAATTATTAAAGTTAAATCTTCTTTTTTAGCGGCATTAAACATTTCAATAAAAGCATTATAAGTTTCTTCTGTAACCATTTGATTATCTCCGTAACTATATTGATTACTTATCTTAACCATATCATCTGAATTATATGATTCATCTAGACTATTAAATTTATTAGTAAGCATTAAATGCCCTTTAGATAAATCAGTCTTTTTAGTATCAGTATACCAATCTTTATTCGCACCAACATTTATTATAGAAACAGTATCAGTATAATCACTATCATTATTCAAGTAATAGTCTACATAATCTTTTAAATTATCTTCAATAAAGTATTTTTCTTTTAATAAAGATATAATATCTTTATTATATTCTAGTGTTAGAATATAATCTTTAGACTTATCACTTAACTTTTCGATTGTTTCTACCTCATTATCGTTATATCCAATCTTTTTAAGTTTGTAATCGTAAGTCTTATGATAATTTATAGTATTTATAGTGTATGTAACACCAAAGACAATTACTACTACAACAAATATTAAAACTACAATAGAACCTTTCTTTATCCTTCTTTTTTTCATATCATCACCATTATTATTGTAACACATTCTTAAACTTTTTAATACATATTTTATTAACTTTAAAAATGTTGTATAATGAATGTGGTGGTAGTATGTTAGAAATAGATAATAACTCTATAATAATTTGTGGTGAACATTCTAAATTACAGTTACTTAAAAATATAAAGAAATTAGTAAGTGCTAAAATAATGAGTATGAGTGAGTTTATTAGTTCATACTACTTTGATTATGATGAGAAAAGTATTATTTACTTAATAAATAAGTATGGAATAAAGTATGAGGTAGCAAAAGAATATTTAGCTAACCTAATATATATAGAAGATAAAACTTATAATATAGAAAAGTTAGATTTTTTAGTTAGTATTAAACGTGAATTAATAGAAAATAATCTACTTATATTTAATAGTAGATTTAAAAATTTTATAAAAAGGAAAAATATCATTATATATAACTATAACTTATCTAAGTTTGAAAAACATTTATTAAAAGATATAAACTATAAAGAGATAAAACCTATTCAAAATAACTATACTCCAATTATATATGAATTTGATAATATAGAAGAAGAAGTAGAGTTTATAGCAAGAAGTATATCTAAATTAATTAATGATAAAGTAGATATAAATAAAATAAAACTTACTAATGTAAGCGATGATTATATAAATATAATAACTAAAATATTTAATTTCTATAATTTAAAGATAGATAAGTTTAACAATATTCCAGTAATGTCTAATATAATAGGGACTACATTTTTAAATAATCTAGACTTAGGTATAGAAAAGGCAATAGAATCTATTTCTAGTTATGATAAGACAGATACTTATAATACAATCATAAACATTTGTAATAAATATATATGGTGTGATAATGAGAAAGATTTAAAAACACTAATAGAGTATGATTTAAAACACACATATATTAAAAATCCTAAATATACAAATATGATAGAAGTAGTAGATTATAAATCTTATAACTTTACTGATGAATATGTATTTATGTTAGGATTTAATCAAGGTATAATACCTAAGATATATAAAGATGAAGATTATATAAGTGATAATATAAAACCTAGTTATATGGATAGTACAATAGAAAAGAATACTTTTGAAAAAATTAGTACTATTAATGCGATTAAAAATATAAAGAATTTAACTATAACATATAAATTTAAAACACCATTTAGTATATTTTATCCATCTAACTTGATAGATGATTTAACCCCTCCTATTAAAGGGAAAATAGATTATAGTACTAGTTATAGTGATATAGATGATGAAATCACACTTGCAAATGATTTAGATGAGTTAATAAAATTTGGTAAAACGAGTGATACTTTAGAGTTACTTAACTCTAACTATGATATACCTTATAATACATATTCTCATAGGTTTACAGGATTATCTATTAATAAGTTAAGAGATTATATAAAAAAACAAAAAAGTTTTAATTTATCTTATACACTTATGGATAACTACAATAGATGTGCGTTTCGCTTTTATATAGATAAGATACTATGTTTATCAACGCTCGATGATAACTTTGGTATTACTTTAGGTAATTTGTACCACCACACCCTAGAAAAACTAGTTAAAAGTGATATCGATATAGAAAGTACAGTTAATGATTATATAAAAGATAACGATATAGTTTTAACTAATTCAAATAAGTTCTTTGTAAATAGAGCAATAGATAATTTAAAATACTTAAAAGGAATACTAGATAAACAGAGTAGTTTTTCTAAATTAAAGAAGTGTGAGACTGAAAAATTTGTTAAAATACCTCTTAAAGATAACATAAATTTTGTAGGCTTTATAGATAAAATAGTTTATGATAATATTAAAGATAAGACTATTGCAGCAATTATAGATTATAAAACTTATGTTAAAAAGCCTAGTTTAAAATATATAGATAGTGGGATAGGATTACAACTTCCAGTTTATATGTACTTATCAAGTTATTCATACAAGAATATAAACTTTGCTGGATTTTATTTACAAAACATTACTTTAGATAACAAAAGTGATGAAGAAAAAGAGAAGAGTTTAAAACTTATAGGATATACCAATACTGATAAAGAGATACTAGAAAACTTTGATAGTAACTATATGGAGAGTAGTGTTATAGATGGAATTAAGATAAATAAAGATGGTAATTTTAGTTCTAGTAGTTTAAAAAGAATGTTATCAAATGATGAGATAGATGGCGTTATAAAAACAGTAAGAGAAAAGATTGATGAGACACTTGATAATGTACTAGATTCAAAGTTTGATATTAACCCTAAAATAGATAAAGAGAATATTGGCTGTGAGTTTTGTAAATATAGAGATTTGTGTTTTAAGAAAGCTTATGACTTTAAAAGTATTAAAGGTAATAAGAGATTTGATGATGAGGAGTAATCTGTATTAAGAATATATGGAAGTTTATAGTTATAATATATATAAAAATGTTTATGATGATATGAAATGTGGTAAGAAAACTGTTGAATTTAGATTACTTAATGAAAAGTCAGAAAAAATAAAAATAGGAGATACTATATACTTTAAAGTAGTGGACAGTGATTTAATACTTAAGACAACTGTTATAGATAAGTTTATCTATAATGATATTGACGATTTATGGAACCATAAAGAAGTTTTAAATAATGTGTTAAACTATACAAAAGAACAGTTTAAATCTGCATTTTATGAAATATTTGGAAAAGATAATGTATTAAATAGTAAGATAGTTGGAATAAAAATACGTGTGCAAGAGAATAACTTATAAAAAATTATGGATTTTTGACATAAATTTCATTAAAGTCATTTACAAACGTATGTATTAATAGTATAATTAGAATGTGCAAAAAAATAAAAAAGAAATCATTGATTTTTAAGTGAAAATATGGTATAAATGTATTGATCAGTTAATTGATTATATTTAGTCCTTTACGGACATCTCAGTTTCTTTTGAAACTGTACTTAGCTCTTTACGAGCACTTAGATACCATATTTGGTATCTTTTTAATTTATGGCTTTATCATTAAATATTTTTGATATATAGGGAATTTAATAGAAATTAAGAAGGGGGGAATTTTTAAAATGAGTATTGACAAAAAAAATCAAATAGAAAAAATAGATAATAGTTGTAAGACATATAAACATGTATATGAATCTAATCATTCAAAGTTTATAAAATTAGGAGATTGGTTAGAAAAAGAATCGAATATATTTAAAAATGAAGTAAGTAAGAAAAATTATAATAAACCAAATTTTAAAAGGGGAGAAATAGTAAAGGTAGATTTTGGTATCAATTTGGGTTCAGAATTGTCAAATACTCATTTTGCAATAGTTTTAAATAGTGATGACAATAATAGCGTAGATAATTTAACTGTGTTGCCACTTACTTCGAAAAAAGGCTATAAAAGATTATATCTAGGCAATATTTTAGAACCATTTAATAATTTAAAATATAATAAAAAAACATATGCCTTAATTACTCAGATAACTACAATAAGTAAAACTAAAATTTTTAATGATAATATAAGGTGTTATTGTGATAAAGAATTATTAAAAAAAAATTAATTTAGAAATAATAAATTTTCTTACAAAATAAAAAAGTGACTATTACAATTGTAATAGTCATACGACCAAATGGTCACAGTCATTCGGCATAGCCGATACGCTCTTTTGAGCACAGTTAGAAACAACTCGTTTCAACGACATAATAATATCATAAAAAATATTATTTGTCAAATATATTATATGTAAAAACGAATATAATATTAATTATTTTAATTATAAAAATATATAAAAACACTTGATTAGTCTTTTATTTTAAAAATAAAAAAGCAAATGTAATAAAGGTAGTGATAAAATGAGTAAATGGACAAATGAACAAGAAGAAGCTATAACAAAGACAGGTACTAATATTATTGTATCTGCAGGAGCAGGTAGTGGTAAAACTGCAGTCTTAACTGAAAGAACTATTAGAAAACTATTAAATGGAGGTAACATTAATAGGCTTTTAATACTAACTTTTACAAATGCAGCAGCAGGAGAGATGAAAGATAGAATTAGAAGTGCGATTAAAGATGCAAACCTTAAAGAACAACTAGATTATATAGACTCATCTTATATAACTACATTTGATTCATTTGCCCTATCAATCGTTAGGAGATACCACACTCTCCTAAAACTATCTAACGATATATCTATAATGGATTCATCTATAGAAACACTTAAGACAAATGAATTTATAGATGAAATATTTGAAAACATGTATGAAGATGAAGACTTTGATAAACTAATTAAAGACTTTGCTATTAAAAGCGATGATAACATAAAAAAAATAGTGAAAGAAGCATCTAGTAAATTAGATTTAATTCCTGAGAAAAGAGAATATCTAAATAGTTACATAGATACACACTTTAATGAAAAGTTTATAGAAGATAAAATAAACGATTATATAAATATAATAAATAAAGAGATATCTTTTATTAAAGAAGATTATAAAGAGTTAACTTCTAGAGTGGATAATAAGTTTATAGAAACTTACAATATAGAACCATTAATAAGTTCTAAAACCTATGAAGAGATTAAAACTAGTTTAACTTTAATAGGAAGTCCAAGAAAGAATAAAAACTGTGAGGAAGACTTTAAAATATATAAAGATAGAATTGATGTACGCAAAAAGAAATTAATAGAGTTAACTAGATTTAAAGATACAGAAGATATAAAAGACTCACTCTTATCAACAGAGCCTTATATAAGAGCTATAATAAAAATAATATTAAAATTTGATGAGATGTTTTTAGATTATAAAAATAAAATGAACTTATATACATTTACTGATATTGCTTTAATGGCTATAAAAGTTATAAAAGAAAATCCTGATGTTAAAGAAGAATTAAAGAACAGTTTTGATGAAATAATGGTAGATGAATACCAAGATACAAGCAATATACAAGAAGAGTTTATAAACTTAATATCTAATAATAATGTGTATATGGTTGGAGATATAAAACAGTCTATATATAGATTTAGACATGCAAATCCTTACATATTTAGAAATAAATACGATAACTATTCTAAGAACTTAGGTGGAATAAAGATAGACTTACTTAAAAACTTTAGGTCTCGTAGTGAGGTATTAGATAATATAAATTTGATATTTAATCTAATTATGGATAACGAAGTAGGGGATGCAGAGTATAAAGAGTCTCATCAGATGAACTTTGGTAACAAAAGTTATATAGAAGAGTGTAAGACAAATCAAAACTACAATATGGAAATATTTAACTACAATCCAAAAGATATAGACTACGCAACAGATGAGATTGAGGCTTTCACAACTGCATATGATATTAAAGAAAAACTAGAAAATAAGTATCTTGTAGTAGATAAAAAAACAAAGACACTTCGCCCTTGTACATATAGTGATTTTGCAATCATAATGGATAGGGGAACTGCTTTTGATTTATATAAAAAGATATTTGAGTATGTAGGAATACCTATAGTACAGATAAAAAATGAAAAACTAACTATAGACGATGATATAATTGTACTTAAAAATTTAATAAATTTGATAGTTAAAGTAAATCTAAATGAGATAGATGATGAGTTTAAATATTTATTTACAAGTGTATCAAGGTCTTATATATTTAGAACTCCCGATGAAGAGATATTCGATATAATAAAGTCTAATAATTTTTATGATAGTGAATTATATAAAAAGTGTAAGAAAATTGATATAACTGAAATATCTAATATAGATTTATTAAATAAAGTATTGGATGAATTTGATTACTATAAAAAGTTAATAACAACTAATAATATAAAAGAGTCTATGATAAGACTAGACTACTTAAAAGACTTAAGTATATCTTTATCTAACATCGGATATAACGTTATAGATTTTGCTCATTATTTAACTAAAATGATAGAAAGTGGAGAGATAGAATACTCACTTAATAGTGATTCTAGTAACTCAGTAAAAATACTTAATATACATAAAAGTAAAGGACTTGAATATAGCATTTGTTACTTTACTGGACTATATAAGAAATCTAACGATGAAGATTCAAAGGCTAAATTTATAGTAGATTCTAACTATAATATAATAACTCCTTATTATGATAATGGAATAAAAGAGACTATATTAAAAGATTTACTTTTAAATGAAGAGTTAAGAGAATCTATAAGTGAAAAAATAAGACTATTTTATGTTGCTTTAACTCGTGCGAAAGAAAAAATAATTATAGTGTGTCCAATAGATTTAGAAAAAGAATCATTTGATACACTAGTTCCAAGTGAGATAAGACTTAAATACAATAGAATATCAAAGATGTTAGATAGTATTGCTAAAGTACTAACTCCATATATAAAAGAAATAGACTTTGATAAAGTAATACTAACTCACGATTATGAGAATACTAAAAGCTTGTATTACAAAGAAAAAGTAAAAAAGATAGATACTAAAATTAAAAAATTATCTAATAATATAGAATATGAATTAATAGATGAATCAAGATATTCTAAAACTACTCATAAACTTATTACAAAAGAAGAATACGAAAACATGAAAAGCGGAACTAATCTTCATTATGTGTTTGAAACAGAAGATTTTAAAACTGCTACTAATCCTTATATACTTAAGTTCTTAAAACATATAGATAATAACTATATAAATATATATAAAGAATACGAATTCGTATATGAAGATGATAACCTTTTTAAACACGGTATAATAGACTTAATGTTAGAATATGAAAATAGTATTTCTATAATAGATTACAAGATGAAAAATATAGAAGATGAAAACTATTTAAAGCAATTAAATGGATATAAAAAATATATTGAAAGTATAAGTAAAAAAGATGTATCCATTTATCTTTATTCAATACTTGATGATGAATTAAAGCAATTAAAATAGAATATACTTTTGACATAGATTGATGGGTGTGTTAAAATATTATCTATATTGGGGGATTAGTCATGGTAGGTAATGATTTAATAGAGAAAATAATATATAAATCAAACAAAAATCAATATATAGATAAAAATACCATTAAAGAGATTATAGAACACGTTATAAGCAAATCCGATAAAGTAACAAGAGATAAATTTAATGGAGTAAACTTTAAAGATTCTCAATTATGTTATGATGCCTGTAGTGTTGCAGATGTTAAACAATGTCAAATTATAGTGGATTACGATAAAATGACTTGTGGAAATGACTCTTCAATGTTAGAAGCAAATCTAGATATAGTTGCCACTTTACTACATGAAATTTCACATCTAGAAGAGTTTAACAAAATTAAAAGAAAAGATTTAGAAGCAATTTTATTAAATGCTTCAGACCTTGTTTTTTTTGAAAACTTGGCAATAAGCAGATTAAAAAAATATAGAATATTTCTATCTGATTCGTTTTATACTAATCTAATAATAAGGTTACAACAAAAATTATATTTAAAAATATATGATAAAATACCATCAGAAAGACTTGCTGATATAAATGCTTATAGAAGACTTTATGAAAGCATTAGTTCATACCACAAATTTGATGAACTTTATCAAGATGCTTATTATGCTGTTAAATATTCACTTATAGAGCAATATTTTTCAGGTTATAATAAAACATTAAATAAATCTAATTGTTGTAATGTACCACTAATAGATTATTTTAAATTTATTAAGCAGGAACACCTACTTGAAAAATTTCATTTTTATTCAAAAGATTTAAACCAGTTTTTAAATAATTGTTCTAATGAGTTTACACTAGAAGAGAGAATGAGATTTGGACTTCCTATTACTAGTGATGAAATTAAAGACATGTCTAAAACATTATTTAAAAAAATGTGATATACTAATTGTGGTGGTTATATGGAACTTAGTGATGTTATATTTATAAATAATTTACCTAGTATTGATTTACACGGATACGATAGAGATACTGCTAGAGTAAAAGTACTTGAGTTTATAAAAGATAATAAAATTTTAAAAAATGATATTGTCTGCATAGTACACGGAATAGGAAGCGGTATATTAAAATGTGAAGTACATAAAGTATTAAAAAATAGTAAAGATGTACTTGATTTTAAAATATTTTATAATAATGTAGGATGTACTATAGTTAAATTAAATATTGATAATAAGAAAAGAGTATAGTTTGTACTCTTTTTATGCTATAATTAAAGTGGTGGTTATATGGCTGTATATAAGAAAGTAACTGAGGTTTTAGTAGAACTAAAGGCTAAGAAAATAGATAAAACTTTTTCATATTTAGTAAAAGAAGATTTAAATGATAAAGTACATGTTGGAATTAGAGTATTAGTTCCATTTGGTAAACAGACTTTAGAAGGATTTGTACTAAATATAGAAGAGAATAAAGAACTGGATTATGAATTAAAAGAAATTATAGATGTAGTAGATGAGAAAACAGTTATAAATGAAGAACTAGGAAAATATATAAGTCAAAAGACACTTTGTAATTTGATAAGTGCTTATCAAACTATGCTTCCTGCAGCCCTAAAAGCCCATAAAAATTTTAATGTTAACAAAAAATATGTAAGTTATATAAAATTAATCGATAAAAACTATATACCTAAAAATGATAATCAAAAAGATATACTAGATAGATTAAAAAATGGATTGGTTTTAAAAAGTGAACTTACTAAAATATCTATATCTAGTATAAATACTTTACTATCCAAAAATGTAATAGAAGAGATAAAAGAAGAGACTTATAGATTAAAGGATGATAATTATTATGAGGATAATAAAGTAAAATTAACTTTAGAACAGGAAAACGCTTTAAATGAAGTATTGAAAAGTAAAAATAAATTTACCCCTTTTTTAATACACGGTGTGACAGGTAGTGGGAAAACCGAAGTATATATGAACATAATTGAAGAGGTTTTAAAAGATAAAAAAGAGGTAATAGTTCTTGTTCCAGAGATTAGTTTAACTCCACAAATGGTTAGAGTATTTAAAAGTAGATTTAAAAGCAATATTGCGATACTTCACAGTGCCCTATCAGATGGTGAAAAATATGACGAGTGGAGAAAAATAGAGAGGAAAGAAGTATCTATTGTAATAGGTGCAAGAAGTGCGATATTTGCTCCTTTTACAAATATTGGTTTAATTGTTTTAGATGAGGAACACTCTGATACTTATAAACAGGATAATAATCCTAA
This sequence comes from uncultured Bacilli bacterium, assembly GCA_947628915.1. GTDB lineage: Bacteria > Bacillota_I > Bacilli_A > RF39 > UBA660 > UMGS1613. The sequence continues at coordinate 22,409 of CANRBR010000007.1, forward strand.
ATATGATGCAATAGATATAGCAATAAAACGCGCTAAAACATATAATTGTCCATTAGTTCTTGGGAGTGCAACACCATCTATTGAAAGTTATACTAGAGCTAAAGCAGGTATATATAAATTAATAGAATTAAAACAGAGAATAAATAAAACTATGCCTGATGTAAAATTAATAGATATGAAAGAAGAAATAAAAAAAGGCTATAGAATATTATCTAGTGAACTTATAGACGATATAAACGATAGATTGAGTAAAGATGAACAAGTAATATTATTTTTAAATAGAAGAGGTTATACTACGACTATTACTTGTAAAGAGTGCGGTTCGATTATCAAGTGTCCTAATTGTGATATACCTCTTACTTATCACAAAAATGGTAATAAACTTAACTGTCATTATTGTAACTATACTACATTTAAACCTCTTAACTGTCCAACTTGTAATAGTAAAAGTTTGAATGACTATGGTATGGGTACGGAAAAATTAGAAGAAGAAGTAAATAGGATTATTAAAGGCGCTAAAACAATTAGAATGGATATAGATACGACAAAAAGAAAAGGAAGTCATGACAAAATAATAAATGACTTTAAAAATAAAAAGCACAATATTCTTATCGGTACCCAGATGATATCTAAAGGACTTGATTTTAAAGATGTAACTTTAGTTGGCGTATTAAATGCTGATGCGTCTTTGAATATACCTGATTTTAGAAGTGGTGAGCGTACATTTAGTCTTTTAAATCAAGTATCTGGAAGGTCTGGCAGAGCTAAAAGTGGTAAAGTAATTATACAGTGCTTTAATAAAGACCACTACAGTATAAAGTATGCAAGTTTAAACGACTATAATAGTTTTTATAACGAAGAGATGTCTATAAGAAAAAAGCTAAAATATCCTCCATATTACAATCTTTGTCTAATAACATTAAGTGGTTTAAAATATGAATATGTAATAAAAGAGGCAGAAAAGATAAAAGATTATTTAACTAAAATTCCTAATATAATAGTTTTAGGTCCTAGTTTATCTAGTATGCCTAAAATATATAATAAATATTATGTCCAAATAATAATTAAATATAAAAATATAAAAAACATATATAATGAATTAAAATTTATAAATGAGAAATCAAAGAATAATTCAAAAATAAATTTAGAAATAGATATAAATCCAAAAAAATTATAAAACATAACACATAACTGTTGTAATTTTAAAAAAAAAATGTTACAATTTATATAGCATAAGGCTATATGAAGAATAAAAGGGTGAAAGATATGTACGATGATTTTTTATTGAACAATAATTATAATGATTCTTCTAATCAAAACACTTCTTCAAGTGATCTTGATACTTTATTTGATAATTTGACATCAGATATAAGCAATTTTAATAAATATATAGATGGTGTAAATAGACAAAAGAAAGAGAATAATAAAGAAGAAAGAGAATTATTAGAAGAAAAACAAAGAATAGATAAATCTAAACTTGAGTTTGAAGAATATGTTAGAACTAAAAACGAAGAATACGAAAACAAAATGAATCAAGTAGATGTATATTTAAATGAACAAAAACAAAATTTACAAAAACTTGAAGCAGAGTTTAAAACAAATATGGATAATACTTTAAATGAGCTCGAAATTTCAAAAAAAGAGCTTGAAATTCAAAGAGAAAAATTTAAAGAAGAAAAAGAACAATTTGAAACATATAAGAATATCGAGATAAATCGTATTAAACATTCACAAGAGATTTTAGAATCAGAAAAGAATCAATTCGAGAAATATAAAGAAGTAAATAATAAGAAGATAGAACTAGAAAACAAAAATTTACAACAGAAATGTGATAGGTTTAAAGAGTTAATAAGTCAGTTTAATACGAGCTTTAAACCAATAATTGATGAGGAATAAAGAGGTGTGAAAATGGAAAATAATAATGATATTTTTGAATTTGGAAATGAAAATGATCAAACAAATAATTTTGACTACGATTCTATAAGCGGTCTAGGTGAAAGTAATTACGATAACGAAGATTTATTTAATAATGAGGTTGGAACTGAAGAAAATGTAAATGAAGATACTAATAATACAGATGATTATCAAATTGGTAGCTTAGACAGTACAAATGATACTGATGACTATAATTTTGATAATTATGTACCAGAAAACTATCTTGAGAATGAGGATTATAATATTAAAACAGATGATGAAGATAGTAATGATTCTTCAGTTGATTTAAAAGAAGATAATAATGATAATAATGATGATGATACATCTGGTGGTGAATTTAATCAGATGAATGAAGATGTTCAAGCAGAAGAAACTGATACTGATGAAAACGATACTTTAGATGATACGAATAATGAGGTTGAAACTACTTCAGTTGAAGATAATGAAGAAACTATTGATAACAACGATGAAACAGTTGAAGAACAAGAAGAAAATCCAGAAATAACAATGTCAGATACACCTATTGAAGAATTAAATAAATTAACTGAGTATGAAGATGATGATATAGAGTCAACTGATATTAATTCTTTGTTTGAAAAAGTGAGTGTAAATGTACAAGATGCATCTGATATATTTAGAAAAAATACAGATTTAAAACAGAAAATAGACTCTAGATTTGACGAGTTAAAGAAATTACAGTCTGAAATAGAAAATTCTAGAAAAAGTCAATTAGATGAAATAAATCAGTATAAAGAAGAAGTATTAAATAAACTTACTGAAAAGAAAGAAGAAATAGAAAAAAGATTAAATCTACTTAAAGATTCTCAAGCATCATTAGAAAAAGAAAAACAAGAATTTGAAGATTACAAGAAACAAGAACAAGATAATATCGACAAAGTACAAAAAGAAGTACAATCTGCCTATGATGATAGAAGAGAAGAATTAAGTCATATAGAAGATGTTCTTAGAAAACAAAAAGATGCGCTTGATGAAGAGAGAAGTCAACTTAGTCTTGATAGAATTCAATACGAGGCTGATAAGAATGACCTAGCTAACAATTTACTTAAATTCAACGAATTGGTAAGTGCATTTAAAAATGGAGTTACTGAACCAAAAGAATAGAATTTCTATTCTTTTTTTGTTATAATAATAATGGATAGTGATTGTATGAGAGATTATATATTAAAATTTGTAGATGAACTAAAATATGAAAAAAATTATTCTGATTTGACAGTTAATGGTTATTTAAAAGATTTAGATTTGTTTTTAGAATATTTAAATGAAAACAATATAAAAAACTTTAAAAATGTAGAATATCAAGATATAAGACTATATATAAACTATTTATACGATTTAAAATACAATAATAAAACAATATCAAGACATATTAGTTCACTTAGAAGTTTTTTTAAATATTTAGAAGTAAATAATATTATAGATAATAATCCTTGTACTTTGATATCCAATCCCAAACTAGATAAAAAATTACCAAAATATTTAAACTTTGAAGATACAGAAAAGTTATTGAATGCGTTTGATAATAACAACTATATAGGACTTAGAAATTCGCTTATACTCGAGATGCTTTATTCAACAGGAATGCGTGTTAGTGAGATATCAAGTTTAAAAGTAAAAGATATATCTTTATCTAATAAATCAATTAGAGTAACTGGAAAAGGTAATAAAGAAAGAATTGTTTATTTTGGAACGTGCTGTCTAAATTTATTAAATGATTATTTAAAAAAGAGTTATGATAAACTAAATAAAAATAAGTGCGAATATCTATTTTTAAGTAAGACAGGTAAGAAAATAAATGATAGAGAGATTCGCTTTATAGTAGATGATGCTGCAAAAATAGCAGGAATAGAGATAAAAATATCTCCCCATGTTTTAAGACACACTTTTGCTACACACATGTTAACGGATGGGGCTGACCTTAGAAGTGTTCAAGAATTACTAGGGCATGAAAACTTGTCTACTACTCAGATATATACTCATTTAACTAATGAAAAAATAAGAAATGTATATTTAAATGCTCATCCAAGAGCAAGGAGGTAATATGTCAAAATTATATTTTAGGTTTGGTGCGATGAATTGTGGTAAAACAACCGCACTCCTTCAAGTTGCTCATAACTACGAAGAAAAAGGTATGAAAGTTTTAGTAATTAAACCATCTATAGATAAAAAAGGAAATAAGAAAATAGTATCTAGATTAGGTGTAGAAAGAAAAGTCGATATATTACTTAGCCCTAGTGAAAAACTAACTCCTAAAATAGATTTTAATAACTTAAGTTGTATATTAGTAGATGAAGTACAGTTTATGAAGTCATCTCAAATAAAAGAATTATGGATAATTGCAAAACTTAAAGATATACCTGTAATATGTTATGGTCTTAAGACTAACTTTAAAGGTAAATTATTTGAAGGCTCTAAAGCCTTGATAGAAGTAGCAGATGAACTAGAAGAACTTATAACTATATGTAAATGTGGTAAAAGAGCTAAATTTAATGCAAGACTTATAGATGGAAAATATACTAAAGTAGGGGATGAAGTTGCAATAGATGGGTTAGATGCAAGTTATGAACCACTATGTGGTAAGTGTTATATAAAACAAGTACTTAAAATAAATACTAATCTTTAGTATTTTTTTAATACTTTTTAATAAAATTATATAGGTGATATCTTGAATATAGTAAATGGTATTAGGTCATATATTAAGGAAGATGAACTTAAAATAACAATACTAAATAATAAAATAAATATAGTAAACTATACAGATATTGGACATTTTGATTCAAATAAAATAGTTGTAAAGACAAATAGTTTTGATGTAATAGTAAAAGGTAGTGATTTAGTAGTATCAAAACTTATGAACGATGAGATACTTATTACAGGTGATTTTAATAATATAGAATTTAGGTGATATTTTGAAAAACTATATATTATTTTTGTTAAAAAGCAAAGTAAATATAAATATAAAAGGTTCTAATATAGAAAAGTTTATAAAAAGATTAAAAAATAATAATATAGAAATTTTAAATATTAATTATATATCTAAAGATGAGATAAATGTTAAAATATATAAAAATGATTACGATAAAGTAATATCTATAAAAACAATATATGAAATAAATATACTAGATTATTTTGGAATAGTAAGAATAAAAAATAATATATTAAATAGTAAATTTATTATAATTATGGTAGTTATTGCTTTAATTTTTTTATATATTGTAACAAATATAATATTTAGTGTAGATATTATAACTAATGATTCAAAAATGGAGATTTTACTTAAAGAAGAGTTGAGTGAACTTGGAATAAAAAAATATAACTTTAAAAAAAGTTATAATGATATACAAAAAATAAAACAAGAAATATTAAATAAATATAGAAGTGATATAGACTGGATAGAAATAGAAAATATAGGTACTAAATATATAGTTAGATTTGAACCCAGAATAGAGAGTATAGAAAATAAAGATACACCACTAAGACATATAATTGCTAAAAAAGATTGTATTATAAAGTCTTTAGATATATCAAATGGACAAATTATAAAAGGACTTAATTCTTATGTGAAAAAAGGAGATATTATAGTAAGTGGATATGTTGATTTAAATGGGAGTGTTAAAGACACAGTAAGTTCTATTGGCACTGTTTATGGAGAGGTATGGTATAAAGTAGAAGTTACATATCCTTTTAAATATTATGAAAGTATTGAAACAGGTAAAAAAAATAAAGTAATAGTAGTTAAATTTTTAAATAATGATATAGAATTATTTAACTTTAATAAATATAAAACTAAAAATATAGAAGAGGAAACTATATTTAAAAACAATATACTTCCTATAAAACTTGTCTACCAATTACAAAGAGAAACGCGTGTTATTAATGAAACATTAGATGAGGATGAATTAATAAAAAAAGCGAGTTTACTTGCTAAAGAAAAGATAGAAAATAAATTAAAAGACAATGAATATGTATCTAATTATAAAGTATTAAGTAAGAGTGTACACGAAGATTCTATTACTTTAAATATATTTTTTAGTGTTGTTGAAGATGTAACTAGTTATCAAAATATAGAAGAATATAAAGAAGAGATTAAAGATGAAATTTAATTTATGTATTAAAATTTTTATAATTACATGTTATAATGTATACGGTAGGTGATTTAATATGAAAATAATTTTAAAAAGAGTTGCTGCATATCTAATAGATATAATTATAGTTACTTTTGTATCGACACTTTTAACATCTAATAGTTATATAAATAAAGATTACGAAAAATATGTAGATACTTATGATGAATACAGTAACTATTATGATGATTATCAAGAGTCTTTAGAAAATTTAAACGATAAGAAAGATGAACTAGAAGAAAGTGAGTTTAATAAGGAATTAGATGATTTAAATAAAGAATATTTAACTACTAGTAATGATTACAGTTATAAATTATCTAAATTATCATTTGTTCCTAATTTAATAAATATACTTTTCATTTTACTTTATTTTGTAGTTTTTCAATTCTATTTTGGTGGGATTACTTTGGGTAAGAAACTCATGAAAATTAAAGTTGTATCTAATAACGATAAAAAATTGACTATATTTAATTTCTTTATTAGAAGTTTAATATTGAATAGTGTATTTTTAAATGTATTAAGCATGGTATATTTAATGGTATTATCTAAAAACACATATATTGTATGTGACCAAATAATATATATAATTAATTATATTTTAGAACTTTCAATAATAATTACTTGTATGTTTAGAAAAGACCATAGGGGATTACACGACTTAATATCAAATACTAAAGTAGTAGAAGTAAAGGAGGAAAATCATGAAGTGTAAAAGATGTGGTAAAGAAATAGAAGAAAACGAAGTATTTTGCGATGATTGTAAAGATGAGATGAAGGATGCATCTTCTAAAAAGGAAGTAGAAGAGTTAGAAGACTTAATAGAAGACCATGAAAAACTTAATGAATTAGAAGATACAAAAGAATTAAAAAATTTAAACGAGATAATAGAAGAAAATAAAGAAGAAGTGATAGAAGAACTTCCAACAAGAGAAGAACTACATAAAGATGATGTAAAACCTAAAAAGAATAAAAAGGCTCTTATAATAACTCTTATAGTAGTAGGCTCTATAGTTGTATTAGGTCTAATTATATTATCAGTTGTATTAACTTTAAAAATGTTTAGTAAAAATAAACAAAATTTTGAAGGTACAGCAAATAAAAAAATTAATTACGAAGAAGTTATAAACGATTATGGAAAATCATTAGAAGAGACATCTAAGAAGTATTTAAGTGAAAACAATACAGTTTTAACATGGCAACAATTAAGTGAACTAGTTAAATACGATAAATACGATATATCTTGTGAAACACATAATATATATAAAGATGGTAGTATTTACTTAGAATCTTGTAAAGTAAATGATAAGAATACTAAGTATACTTATGGTACTATAAAAGAAGAGAAAAAAGATGGTAAAAAAGTAACAATATATAAACTCGATTATAGTAACGGTTACTATTCATACTCAGATAAGAGAAATAACGGAGCTAGTGAAGTTGCAACTCTAACTTGTGAAACTATGGATTGTAAATATATAAATGCTTACGATAAATATGCACTTATAAAAGAGAATAATCATTATTATTTATATAATTATGAGAATGATTCTATAGAATTTGGACCTTTTGATATGTATGATGATTATTCATATGCAACTGATTTACTTGTAAATAATAATAAACTTTACGGAGTATTTTATAAAGAAAATAATAAGAAGAATATTTATAATGTAACTACTGGAAAGACTATTAAAGATGTAAAAGGCGAATTATTATTTGCAGAGATGAATTTTGACCCATCTATTATGTATAAATATAATTACGCTGTACTTGAGGACAACAATACATATAATTTCGTTAATTTAAAGACAGGTAATGTAAGTTATTCTATAACAGGTAATTTAGGAGATTTTATAGAAGATGAAAAAAACAAATTAGTATATATGACTATATACGATGAAAACTATGAATCATTTACTCTTTATAACAGTAATGGTAAACAGTTATTTAATGGTAATAACTTTACAAAAGTAAATATTGATAATGGAAATATAATAGTATCTAATAAAAATAGTTATCAAGTATATGACTCTAACTTAAAGTTAAAAACATCAAGTAAAAAATATGATGAAGTATTAGGACTTTATTCTGATTTTATAGTAGTATTAGATAACAATCATTTAGAGATACTAGATACAAAAGATTCTATACTTGCAACATTCGATTTCGAATGGAATAAAAATCGTTATACTTTCCACTCTATGTTATCTGGATGGTATAAAGAAAATGGTAAAAATGGTATATATCTAGTAGTAGAAGATAAGACTATTCCTTTTGGAACTCTTGGTAGTGGGCTTGAATATTATTACATACCTGATACTAAAGAAGTAGGAGTTATTAAAACTGAAGGAGTAGGTGGATATGCAAAACCTATAATATATTTATATCCAGAGGAAAAGACCGATGTAACAGTAACATTTAAAAATCCTAATCTACTTACAACTACGTATCCAAAATTTAAAAATAGTTGGAAAGTTACTGCCAGTCCAAATGGAGATTTGTACGATTTAAACGGTAATTATTACTATGGACTTTATTTTGAAGAAGAAGGGTCTAGTGATGTAGATTTTACTGAAGGATTTTATGTAACTAAAGCCTCAGCAATAGATTTCTTAGAAGAAAAACTAAGTATCATAGGTTTAAATCCTAAAGAGAGAAATGAATTTATAATGTACTGGTTACCAATACTTGAAAAAAATGAAAAGAGTTTAGTTTACTTTGAATTAACAGAAGAAAGGGATAAATATAATAAACTAATCATAAATCCTAAACCTGATTCAGTATTACGAGTTGCTATACACATTAAAAAAGTTAATAAAAAAACTTCTATTAAAGAAGAGAAGTTAAAAACATTTAAAAGAAGTGGATTTACAGTAGTCGAGTGGGGTGGAGTAATACATTAGTTATAAATAGAATTCATCTATTTCGGCACTTATATTCTTAGTATTATCGTGTATATAGAATATAGTTTTAAATGTATTAATTAAATTACTATTGTTAGTATAGTTAAGTATATCAGATAAAGATAATATCCCAACGATATTGTCTTTTTCTTTTACTAGTAATCTTTTTATTTTTTTATCACTCATAATCTTTAGTGCCTCATCTATTGTATCAGTTGTACTCACACACTCAATATTATTTGTAATATAAGGTTTGACTTTATCATTCACACTTTTTATTGTAGGAACTGCAAGACATATATCTCTATCTGTAATTACTCCAACATAATTATCTTTGTCTTTTATAGGAATAAATCCAATATTGTTTTCTTTCATCATTTTAGCTATATCTTTAATAGAAGAATCTGTATTACCAGAAATAATATCTTTACTCATTATTTCACTAATCATTTTATCACCTCTAATATTATTTGCTAAAAATAATCATATATACATATTATTTAGTATGAAAAGAATGCACTTAAAAAGACATAAAAAAAAATCTATTATAAATAAAATATTGATAATAGTTATATTACTTTTTATATCTGTTATATATATATTAAAAATATTTAGTGAAAAAGCAGTCCCTGAGATGATTAATTATTCAGAAATTGAAACTAAAAAAATAGTTTCATCACTTATAAATACAGCAGTAATAGATGAGATATCAACTAAAACAACTATGGATGATTTATTTATAACTTTAAAAGATTCAAATGGAGATATAAAAAGTATTGATATCAACTCTTCAAAGGTAAACAAAATTTTAGTAGATGCATCTAAGATAGTAGAACAGAATTTAAAATATTTAGAAAGTGGAGAAGTAGATAAGCTTAAACTAAATAGTAATTATGATAAAGAAAAATTAAAAAAAGGTATTATATATGAACTACCAAGTGGGATTATATTTAATAATGTACTATTTAATAATGTAATGCCTAAAATACCTGTTAAGATTAATCTAATCGGTAATATTTTTTGTAGACTTAATACAGAAGTAGAGTCATATGGAATAAACAATGCTTTAATTAAAGTTAGTATTGGTATCGAAGCAGAAGTAAAAATATTATTACCATTTACTTCAACAAATACAAAAATTACTACAAATGTTCCTGTTGTTATAAAAATATTAGAAGGTAATATACCTAGTTATTATTTTGATGGATATTTAAATAGCCCGAGTGTTAGTACAAGTGTTTAGTGTAAATACACAATAAAAATAAAAAAATTTATTTACAGTATAGTGAAAAATATGATATACTAAGAGTGTAAGATGGAGGACTAAGATATGAATAATAGGGCTTTTACACTCGTGGAACTTTTAGCAGTAATAGTAATACTGTCATTGCTCGCACTACTAACATCTACAGCAATAACAAATTTATTAAGTAATGCAAAAGGAGATTTATCAAGTGTACAAATAGAATTAATAGAATCAGCTGCAAAAACATGGGGAGCAAATAATATATCAAAACTGCCAAATAATGGGTGCAGTTATATAACTTTAAAAGATTTAAAAGATTTTGGATTACTAGATTCAGATGTTGTAGACCCAAAGACTAATAAAGGTATTTCTGACGATTTAAAAATTAAAGTAACGTCAACCGAAGGGAAACAAGGAAATTTAGTAATTGAATATGAAGTCAATCCTGAGAATATAGAAGGGTGTTATTGGGTATATCTTGATACAGTTCAGGAAAAATTAGAAGAGATATTATTATCTTCAGAGAACAATGATAGTATTTTTGAAGATGAGCATAATAACATTAGATATAGAGGAGCAACACCTGATAACTATGTAAAATTCAATAACGAAGACTGGAGAATAATAGGATATGTAGATGGACATGTAAAACTAATAAAAGATAAATCAATAGGGAATATGGCATGGGATGCAAGTGGAGGACAATATGGCTCAAATGATTGGACAAGACCTGCCGATTTAATGAAATACTTAAATCCAAGTGAAGTAAATAAAACTGATACTGATGGTGAATATTGGTCTAAGACTTTAAGTGAAGAAGCAAAAAATATGATTGAAAAAGTTACGTGGTCTTTAGGGCCTCTTCACATCAATACCCTGTTATCAGCAGAATTTTACAAGTTAGAAAGAGAAAAAAATATATATGGAAGTCTTCCAGTAGAATGGGAAGGATATGTAGGATTGATATATCCAAGTGACTATGGATATGCAGCGAGTTCTGAATGTTCAACTAATACTGAAATATCTAGTTATTATCTAAATTGTCAAGATACGGATTGGTTAACCTTGGAAAATAATGCTATTGAATGGACATTGTCACCTGTTTCAGGTATACCTTATGATGTTTTTTATTTAGGTACTGAAAGGCCTAAGATTGGAATCGGTAACGCTGGCGGTACCATTAATATTCGTCCTGTTATAAATTTAAAATCTAATGTAAAAATAGTGGATGGAGATGGAAGTAAGGCAAATCCATTCAAACTCGGATATTAACTATGTTTGATATATTATATAAGATGGAGGATTAAGATATGAATAATAGAGCTTTTACACTCGTGGAACTTTTAGCGGTAATAGTAATACTTTCATTGCTCGCACTACTAACATCTACAGCAATAACAAATTTATTAAGTAATGCTAAAGACGATTTATCAAGTATACAAATAGAATTAATAGAATCAGCTGCAAAAAGCTGGGAAGCAAATAACGTATCAAAACTACCAAATGATGGAGAGTGTAGTTATTTAACTTTAAAGGATTTAAAAGATTCCGGACTACTAGATTCAAATGTTGTAGATCTAAAGACTAATAAAGGTATTTCTGATGATTTAAAAATTAAAATAACTTCATTTAAAGGAGAAAAAGGCAATTTAATAACTGAATATGAAGTTAATCCTGAGAATGTAGATG
>CANRBR010000008.1 GCA_947628915.1 uncultured Bacilli bacterium
AACCACATATTATATACCAAAATACAAAAAATACATAATAACCATGGGGTCACTATGTATTATATATTTTTAACAAATAAAAAAATTTATCACAAAAGTAGAGTTTTTAAGTATATAATGTTTAAAATATATAAATCAACTTAAAAAAGACTATCAAAATTCTTGATAATCTATTCATTATTACAATATTCCATTAAATCGCTATTTGTTTTTTTACTGTTCTTTTCAATAATCCAATATTCATTATCTTCATCGTAATTACACCTATATACATCATAAAAAGGTGTATCATAATAAATGACATTTCCAATAGTAGTAGTAATTGTTCTAAACATGGGTGCTTCATCATTTAATTTTACATTTACATAATCGGTAAACAATAATACACTCATTGAAAGAGTAAAGATTGCTATTATAAGTAATAATCGTATATACCATTTAATAGTTTTTAATATTCTTGCAATTCCTATTATAAATACTATTATACCAAATACAGAGTAGATAGAACCCCAACTGCTCTCACTAGGGAAAATCATTATTGCTGATATAGAAATAAATAATCCAAATATAATTAAAATTAGAGAAATAACTTGACTATATTTAGTCATTTTTTTTGTAGAATAGTCTATGGTATTTACAATATTTTCTTCAAATTTTTCTTGATATTCTTTTTTGTTAACTTTATCACCGCTCATTAAATCATTTAATGTAATATCTAATTCATCACATAAGGGCTTAAATAGTGATAAATCAGGCATATTTTTTCCATTCTCCCAACGACTAATGGATTTATTTGATACTCCTAATATTTCTGCAAGTTCTTCCTGCGTTAAATTTTTTTCTTTTCGCATAGTTGCAATAAATTTACCAATTTTTTCTTGATCCATATTTCTTGCTCCTTTCAAAAAGAATTATATAATTTTTATAAAATAATAAACAGGACATAAAGTGAGAGTTTAAAATATTATTATTTATTTCTACCAATAGCGATGTCAAAATCTATTTCTGTTTCAATAAACGAATAATTAGCATATATTGTAACAACATATATTCCATTTCCCTTATCTTTTATATAGGGTGTTAAATCATTTATAAATTCACCATCATAAAGTGTTTCAGCTGGTTTAGTAGTCCTATTTATCACTAATCTAGTGTATTTTGTATCATCATTTTTTTTCATGTTTTGTTTTTCGTCTTTACACTTTGTCTGATGTCCTTTGTAGTAACAACTATATGAATCTATATTTATTATAAATTTATCCAACCCATCTCCGTTATATGTAATATTATCGGTATCTCCTTCTACTACGAATCCATCAAAATATTCGCTTTTTAAATATACTAAATAAGGAATTATAGGTAATTTTTGCGTTAAAAAATACTCTGAAGAAATCAATTCATCATTTAATGTAACTTTATAAAATCTAGTTTTATTAAATGGATATTTTAAGGCATTAGGAATATATATTGTGCCAAAAACTATTTTTATAAATGCAATAATTAGTATGGTAATTGATAAAATATATATTATTTTTTTCCTTTTTTCAAATTTTATCTCTTTCTTTGTTTTATTTAAATCAAATAAGATATCTTTTTTTAATTTTTCTACTTCTTCTCAATTTGGTATAAGTTTAGATTTATTTTCTTCATCCATTTTATCACGTCCATTAAAATATCTTACAACACTCTTATTATACTATAAAACTTTTTTTAATGAAATTGTTTTAAAGTAATTTCTTATTTAATAATTAAGATTTAATATTGATTATAATCTTTATTTAATTGAATATAGTTAAATAGGTGATTACATGGATTTATATGAAAAAGCATTAAAGAAAATAGAAAATGACCAAAAGTATAAACCAAAATGTATGGGAGTGGTTATTGGCCCAACAGGTCCAACTGGACCAATAGGACCTGCATTAAATATACTAGGAAGTTTTGCTACTTTAGAAGAATTAGAAGAAAAGTATCCAACTGGAAGTGTAGGACAAGGTTATATAGTTGATAATGATTTATATATATGGGCGGATGGATGGTTAGATGTAGGAGCAATAAAGGGTCCAAAGGGAGATATTGGACCTACGGGACCACAAGGTGAGATAGGCGCAAAAGGTGAGCAAGGTGTACCTGGAGAGATGGGACCTCAAGGAGTACCTGGACCACAAGGAGATATGGGACCTCAGGGTGAGATGGGAATACAAGGCGTGCAAGGACCACCCGGAATAGAGGGACCTAAAGGAGAACAAGGAGATATAGGCCCGCAAGGTCCACAAGGTGAAAGAGGTCAAAAAGGAGACCAAGGCACACCTGGAACGAGTGTTACTATATTAGGGTCATTTGATAATATTAGTGAGTTAGAAAGAAACTTTCCAAAAGGAAAACCCGGACAGTCTTATTTAGTAGGCCCAAACTTATATGTATGGAGTGAAGATGCAGATAAATGGAATAATGTAGGTGAGATAAAAGGACCTAAGGGAGACACGGGAGAAAGAGGAATACAAGGCCCTAGAGGAGAGCAAGGAGAAAGAGGACCAAAAGGTGAACAGGGTCCGCCTGGAATACAGGGACCGCGTGGTGAACAAGGACTACAAGGAGAAACAGGTTTACAAGGAGAGCAAGGACTACAAGGACCTGTTGGACCTCAAGGTGTACAAGGAATTAAAGGTGATACAGGCCCTCAAGGACCAAAGGGTGATAAAGGTGAGATGGGGGAACCTGGACCAGCAGGACCTCCTGGGATACAAGGTCCAAAAGGAGATAAAGGAGAACAAGGACCGCAAGGACTTCCTGGAGATATGGGATATCCTGGAATGCCTGGACCAAAAGGAGATCCTGGACCTTTAGAAGTACCATCTGCATTCTTTATGACTGCTAATGATGACTTGGATACTTATGGTATTCCTGTTGAATCTAATAAAAGAATACCAATAGATACAAAGATATATGATATGAATGAAAACTTTACTTTAAGTGATAATACTATTGCTTTTAAAAAAGGTGGAGTTTATCGTGTAGACTTAATGGTACAATTATACTCATCTAGTTCTACTATATATCCTGGAAAAAACGATGTTGTTGGAGTTGGATTAAGAAAAGTTGGAGAAACTACAATTTATGTTGGTGGATGTACTTGGGATTATCAAGAACCTGTTGTTAGGATTAATGCGCACGGAATAGTTACAACAGTATTAGATAACGATGTATTTGAGTTAATAAATACTGCGCAAGACACTATACATTTAGTAAGTCCTGGTTCAAATGAGTTAGCAACAGATTCATTTTTTGCAAACCCTATTGTAACTATAGTTATAGAGAAATTAAAATAAAAACTATTCTCGAGTAGAGATTAGTTTTTTTAAAATATATTTATGAAATTTTCTTGAAATTTTCTTGAAATTTATTGACAAAATAAAGCCGTTGTAATATATTTAATGTACGTGTTTAAAAAAAGTTATAATCAAAATAACGATATTTGTATATATTATAGAGGTGATTAAATGTTAAAACTATTTAAAAGATTCAACAAAAGAGATTGGTTATATATATTTATATGTTTTTTACTTATAATAACTCAAGTATGGTTAGATTTAAAATTGCCAGATTATATGAGTAATATAACTAGACTTGTTACTGAAGAAGGTAGTAATATAACTGATATATTAGTGCAGGGAGGATATATGCTTCTATGTGCATTTGGAAGTTTACTCGCTGCTATTATAACAGGTTATTTAACTTCGTTTTTATCAGCTGATTTTTCTTTAAATTTAAGAAAGAGAATATTTAAAAAAGTTGGTAAATTTGGAATGGAAGAGGTTAAAAAGTTTGAAATCAGTAGTTTAATAACTCGTACTACAAACGATGTAACTCAACTTGAGATGTTTATTGCTATGGGACTTCAAATGCTAATAAAAGCACCTATCATGGCACTTTGGGCAGTAACTAAAATACTTAATAAAAACTTTGAATGGAGTTTACTTACAGGAGGGTGTGTTGTAATACTCTTACTAACTGTTGGAACAATTATTTTTATAGTATTCCCAAGATTTGAGAAAGTACAAAAGTTAATAGATAAAGTAAATGGTGTTACACGTGAAAACTTAACCGGTATAAGAGTTATAAGAGCTTTTAATGCAGAAGAATACGAGCAAAAAAGATTCGAAGATGTAAATAGTAGTTTAACTAGTATGCAGATGTTTAATCAAAAATGTTTTGCTGTATTAAATCCAGTTATGAATTTTGTTATGCACTTTTTAACTTTAGGTATATATTTTATAGGCGCTATTATGATTAATAAAGCCCTTATGTTAGATAAGTTTATATTATTTAGTAACATGGTAGTATTCTCAAGCTATGGTATGCAAGTAATTGCTGCATTCTTGATGCTTGCTATGATATTTATGATACTTCCAAGAGCCCAAGTATCTGCTCGTCGTATAAACGAGATATTAGATAGTGATATTGCTATAAAAGAAGGCACACTAGATGGTAGAGGCTCTAAAGAAGTAGGTACAGTAGAATTTAGAAATGTATCATTCAAATATCCAGATGCAGATGAGTATTTACTTAAAGATATTAGTTTTAAAGTAAATAAGGGTGAGACTATTGCCTTTATAGGCTCAACAGGAAGTGGTAAAAGCACTTTAATAAATTTAGTTCCAAGATTTTATGATGCAACAGATGGAGAAGTCTTAGTAGATGGAATAAATGTAAAAGATTATAAAAAGGAATCTCTTAATAATAAAATAGGGTATGTACCTCAAAAAGCAGTAATGTTTACAGGAGATGTAATTTCTAATGTAAGTTATGGTTATAATGGAAAAGGTAAACCTACAATAAAAAAAGTAAAAGAGGCTATAAAAGTCGCTCAAGCAGAGGATTTTGTTACTAAGATGGATAAAAAATACGAATCACATATTGCAAGAGGTGGGACTAATGTATCAGGTGGTCAAAAGCAAAGACTTGCAATAGCCCGTGCGATAGCAAGAGACCCAGAAATATATATATTTGATGATTCATTTTCCGCACTCGATTACAAGACAGATTCAATTTTAAGAAAAGAGTTAAAAAAATATACTAAGGATGCTACTAGTATGATAGTCGCACAAAGAATAGGTACTATAATTGGTGCGGATAAGATTGTCGTATTAGATAGTGGTACTATGGTTGGTATAGGAACTCATAAAGAACTTTTGAAAACTTGTCCTATTTATAGGGAAATTGCTTTATCACAATTATCAAAGGAGGAGTTAGAAAATGCCTAGACCAATGAGAAGAGGAATACCAGAGAAATCAAGAGATTTCAAAGGTTCTATAAAAAGATTATTCTTGAGTTTAAATAAATGGAGATACTTACTTATAATATCTTTAACTCTTGCTATGATAAGTGCGATATTTGCTTTAATTGCCCCAAATAAGCTTTCTGATTTATCAGATACAGTATATGCAGGACTACCTGATATATCTGAAGATAACATAAAAGATATTATGGCAAATGATAGTATAAGTATTGAAGATAAAGCAAAATTTAAAGAGATAATTGATAAAGCAAAAAATGGAGAAGAGATAAATAGTGAGATAATGCTTAAAGAGATAAAAAATATTCCAGAATCTATTTTAAATCTTATAGATAGAAAAATAGATATGAATAGAGTTAAGAATATTGCTTTATTTCTTGCAATATTATATATAGTAAGTGCGTTATTTAACTATGTTCAGTCTATTATAATGACAACTACATCTAATAATTTTGCTAAAAAATTAAGGTCTAACATAAGTGTTAAGATGAATAGGCTTCCTTTAAAATACTTTGATTCTCATGAAACAGGAGATGTACTTTCTAGGATTACAAACGATATAGATACCATAGCCCAAAATATGAATCAGAGTTTAGCAACACTCGTTACAAGTATAACGCTTTTCTTAGGTTCAATACTTATGATGTTCATAACTAACTGGATTATGGCCATAACTGCTATTGTATCTAGTTTAGTTGGATTTATGTTTATGGGAATAATATTAGGTAAATCTCAAAAATACTTTATTGAACGTCAAGTAGAACTTGGAAACTTAAATGGATATATAGAAGAGATTTACTCAGGACATAATGTAGTTAAAGCATATAATGGTGAGAGATTAGCAAATGAAGAGTTTGATACTTTAAATAAAAAGTTATATAACTGTAATAGAAAAAGTCAATTTTTATCTGGAATGATGCAACCGATTATGATGTTTGTTGGTAACTTAGGTTATGTTGCAGTATGTGTAGTAGGTGCGATACTTGCAAGTAACAATATAATATCTTTTGGAGCTATAGTAGCATTCATTATATATGTTAGATTATTTACAAATCCACTTTCTCAAATCGCACAAGCAATGACTTCATTACAGTCAACTGCAGCTGCTAGTGAAAGGGTATTTGATTTCCTAGATGAAGAAGAGATGTCTAGTGAAAAGAATATAACTAAACATTTAGATAAGTCTAAAGTTAAAGGTAAAATAGAATTTAAAAATGTAAAGTTTGCGTATAATGATGATAGAGTTATAATAAATGACTTTAGTGCGAAAGCAATGCCTGGTGAGAAGGTTGCAATAGTAGGACCTACTGGTGCGGGTAAAACTACTATGGTAAATTTACTTATGAAGTTTTATGATATAAAAGATGGAGATATTTTAATAGATGGAGTGTCTATTAAAGAATTATCAAGAGAAAATATCCATGATTTATTTGTAATGGTTTTACAGGATACTTGGCTATTTGATGGAACTGTTAGAGAGAATTTAAAGTTTAATAAAGAGAGCGTAACTGATGAAGAGATTATGGAGGCTTGTAAGACAGTTGGTGTAGAACACTTTATAAAAACTCTACCTGGAGGTCTTAATTCTCATATAGATGATAGTGAATCAGTAAGTCAAGGTCAAAAACAACTTATGACAATCGCTCGTGGTATGCTTGAGAATGCGCCTTTCTTAATACTTGATGAGGCTACGTCTAATGTAGATACAAGAACAGAAGAGTTAGTTCAAAAAGCAATGGATAAACTTACTCAAGGTAAAACTTCATTTATAATTGCTCATAGATTATCTACTATAAAAAATGCTGATTTAATATTAGTTATGAAAGATGGAAATATTATAGAGCAGGGAACACATGATGATTTACTTAAGAAAAATGGGTTCTATGCTGAGTTATATAATTCACAATTTGATACAATAACTGAATAAATAGTATTTACAAAAAAAGAAAAATAGTGTATATTATATATGCACTATTTAATGCAGGTGTAGTACAATGGTTCGTATGCGGCCTTGCCAAGGCTGAGATGGGAGTTCGATTCTCCTCACTTGCTCCAATATTGATTGATACTCGAACTAATTTATTTCAAGAGTAAAACTAACAGAAATGTTAGCTTTTTTATATATAAAAAGCCAAGCGATTTTAAAATACTTGACTTTAATTAAATTTTTTAAAATGGTAACACACTATGCTATTGGCTAACCAATAACTTAGTTCAAAGAGAAATGTTTTCTTTGAAATCTTTCTTGAAAATATAATTAAGAAAGACCTATCGTCATTGCCATTTGACATTATAAACAGAAATATTATGACTGTATTATATTAATTTACATTAATATAATAACCTTCTATATCATTCTCAATAAACGAATAATCTATTAAATAATAATCTGTACCCTCTGCTTTAACGGTAAATTTTGCACAATAATTTTTATTGCAAATGTAATCAATTTGATTTTCATTTGTATCTTTATTTATTCCATAAAAACTTCCTAAATAATCATCAAACCAATCACTGTTTTTATCAAATTTTTTTACTGTTTCTTTTAAAGTGTCTAAATGTTTACTTTCCAATTTCCCAGAACTATTATATGCACTTTGTGCTATGGCTAATCTCAATGATGTATATGCAACCGCTTCTTGTTTGTCAAGTTTTTGTTTACCACTGCATCCAGTTAAAACAATTACCATAGCAACCAAAACAACTGCTAACACTGCTTTTTTCAATTTTTTCACCTCCTTAATTTTCTAACAATTTAATTATAGCACATTTTTTAAAAAATACATTAGAAATTTCTAATTTATCATTTATTTTTTTAATATATTAAAATATAAATGAAGAGGTGATATAGTGAAATTTGTTCCAAAGAAAACAAAAGAAAAAAATCCATCAACCTATAAAACCTTATATTTAAAGGAAAGTTTGGTTAAAGAAATCGAAAAAATAGCAAAAGAAAACGATACATCATTTAATAATGTTATTGTCAGTATGATAGAGACTTGTTTAAATATGAAGTAAATTTTAATATTTTTTATCCAATTGATTAATTTTTACATTAATATTTATAGTAATTAACCTTATCAAAACTTGCATAACTTTGACTTCAATTATTTTAAAATAAAATATAACAAATCCTTATAAACTGTGATATACTTATATTAGTTAGTAATTATTACTACCTATTTATTAAGTATGAGAAAAGTTATTTGACCTCTTCTCTATACGCTCCATTTGAAATTTATCCCTTATTTTATAAGGTATTTTTATTTTATTTTGTACTTTTACCTCTTGTTTTATTGCCGAAAAGTTGCCAAAAAGTTGCCGAATAAATAGCAAAAAAATTATTGTAATTAATTTGAAAGTGTTGTTAATAGCAATACTGAATTAAGATATATGATAAATGGAACAGTCATATCGTGTAATTTTGATAGTTTTAATAGTAAAATTATTAATAGACTAGAAAAAGTAGGTTAAAAAAGATGATATTTTGCATCAATATGCGTATCATCTTTTTATTTTAAATTATATTTTTGTTTAAATTCTTTAATGTAAGTTTTTCTAATAGCAGGTAGAATTTCAGATGCAACTTCTATAGAAATATCATTCATACTAATATTTGAAGTGTCTAATAAAATCATTGAATCAACGCTTTTTTAAATAAGTCTTTTAAGTCATTTAAACTTTTGTTATACTCATCTATATTTTCTAAATTTAAGAAATTTCTTTTTTCAAGTGCTAAACTAGAATTATAATCTCGTTTTAAAGAAGTTAAAGAATCAGCATAAGTAATAACTAAAAAATTAATTAATTCTTTTGAAATCTTTGAATATTTTTTCTTAGCCTCTAAATACAAATCTTCAGGCATATCTTTTTTTAGTAAACATCTATAATTCCATATCTGTCTATCATTTAAAGACCTATCAATTATAATTATATCTTTTTTATCTTCTAAAGCCTTTTGTAATTTTTCGTGTACTAATTTAATTATTTCTAAATTTCTATCAGAAACATTCATGTCTTTTAATTCATTTTTTATCATCTTTTTATAATTCTTAGAAGTTGTAAATTCTTCTATTATAGATACATCGAATCCACCTTTTTTAAAGAAATCGTATAAATTATTTATCGTAGTTGTTTTGCCAGTTCTAGGTGTACCTGTAAACTCTATAACAAATGGTTTAGATAATGCGATTAAAGATTTAAGTTTTTGTAATTCTAGTTTTTGAGCGTGTAACTTCCTAAGTTTTAAATAGTAGTCTTGGTTATTATCAAATATAACATCTTTTAAAAATGTATCTTCACTCTTATAAAATACTTTATCTAGCAGTTCTTTTAATCTTTTAAATATTGAAAGGTCTTCATCTATACCATTTATTAAACTTTCATAAATATTTGTATAGTACCATTTTTGAGATTCTTCTCCTCTTTTAAAAGCACTAAAATCTCTTTTACCAGTTTTTTCAAATTTTAAAAATAAATCTTCTAGGTTATCTATTTTATCAGCGCATATTATTAGTTTATTTCTAAGAGGTAATGTTTTAGTATTTTCTATGGTGTGCTTTTTTCTTTCCTCCCAAGATAATGATTTATCAGGCTCTGATGCATCCATTACAAGAGAGGCTATATCATCACCAAATTCTTTTTTGATATCTTCGATAGTATATTTTGTATCTTCTACAACGTCGTGTAAATAAGCTGCAGCAACGACATTATCATCATACTTATATGATTCTAAAAGTTGTCCGACTTTAAGTGGATGCATTATCATAGGTTTATCAGGTTCATTTTTTCTAATTTGTCCCATATGGGCTTTTATAGCAAACTCTTTTGCTTTTTCTTTAATATCCATATTATTCCTTCATACTTATAAATATTATAGCACACATTTTATTTAGAATGTTTAAAGAGTGTTATTAAAATGTGGTTTTTATAAAGTAAAAAGAGTTGCAATAAAATCATTTTTATGGTATATTAAATATGTCAAGGAAACTTGCATATAATAAAAAAGGATACATTTGATGGGTGAATCAAATGCTTCCCTTTTGTTGGGTTTGCATTTGAAATCAACTGTTGTTGAAATCAAATGCTTTTTTCTATTTAACTAGTAATATAAATATTATAGCAAGTAGAAGTAATATAATAACAAATTGAGAATTTTCTCTTTTAGTCATAATATCACCACCTTTCTTAAAGTAGCTTATCAAGGTGTGTTTTATTAAGAAAGGGTAAGCATTCGATATTTTTCAAATGTATCCATTAATATTATACCAAACATATATTTATATATCAATAGTGAATATAAATATTTTATTAATTTTAATATTACTTAAAACAATAATAACATTTGATGAATTAGTCAAATGTTATTTGCGTTATAATTAAACTATTTTAATCTTTCAATTAGAAGTGTTACAACAGGACTTACTAAGGAATAATTTGTACTAAGTGAATTTACAGAAGGACTTTCTAAAACAATAGGCACTTTACTTAGATTTGTTATTTGGCACCACATCTTACTAGATTTAAAATCTAAAATACCATGTCCAGTAACTAGAGTAGGGGTTGTTGGATTTCCCCAAGTGGATGTACCTATATATACCGGCTCTTCACCGACCTTTTTAAATCCAAGTGAAATCACATTAGAATCATTTTTCCCACTTCCCTGTGAATTAGTACGAACAGACGCAGAAAATTCTATTTTATAAAGTCCTGCATTATAAAATATTATTGTGTTGTTGGTTGTGTTTAAATAATAATTAGAATCAGTATCGATAGTCATAAGTTTAAGTGGAAGATTGTCTTGAGGTTGTAATACCAAAGGATTATTTTGTAAATCTTTAGAAGTCGTTAAAAAGAAAGCAACAGGAATATCGAGTGTTCCAGGATCTCCCTTTGGACCTTTCTCACCAGTTGGTCCAACATCACCTTTTGGACCAGTTTTTCCAGTCTCACCCTTAGGTCCTTCTGGACCTGTATCTCCTTTAGGACCTTTAATAGTTCCTACATTTATCCATTTCTTAGTTTCTTCAGACCATACATATAAATCAGTATCAACTAAATAAGAATTACCTGGATTTCCATTTGGGTGATTATTTACAAGTTCTTCATATGTTTTATAATTTCCAAGTATAGTCACACTAGTTCCATCATTACCTTTTTCTCCTTTATCACCCTTTAATCCAACTGGTCCAGTAGGTCCTTGAATCCCTTGTTCTCCTTTAGGTCCTGTAGGACCATAAGGTATAAAGAAATCTAATACTAAATCATTCTCACTTCCGGAGTTAATGATTTTTGCATCTTTTTCTTCAGGTACAAAAGATACATCACCGATCTCTATACTTAATGCATTCTCACCCTTTGGTCCCGTTGGACCAGTCGGACCTATATATAAACAGTTATGGTTATTTGGATATCTTCTATTGAATTCTTCTATATATTTTTTTGCTTTATCTAAAGTATTTTCATTATCCATAAAAAAACTCCTTTCATAATATTTTACGAAAGGTTAGTTTTTTTGTTTAATATAAAATCATTATCTTATTTAACTATTTAGATAAACTAAAGAGTTCAAAACTGTTTGCAAACAATTCTAAATCATCTATTATAAATAAATCACTACTATACTTGCCAGGCCAAACGCCATATAAAGTAGTAGTTCCATTTATTGCTCTTTTATAAGCCTCTAATACTTCATTGATATCTGATTTATTTTTATGGTGTACTTGAGTAACTTGCCCTTTCTTGTCCACTTCGAAGTAGCACACCGTACTCATCCTATATGGAAATTCATTATCTTTCGCACTTCTCATAATCATACCTCCGGTTTAAGTCTAACAAACTTAAAATATTTTGTCAAATAAATAAAATTTTTCATTAAAAATACACATTATAATGTATAATAAAGTTATAGAGGTGGTTTATGAAAATTTTAATAGTAGATGATGAACTCGGCATAAGAGAGGTCATAAAAGAGTATTCAAAAAGTGAAGGATATGATACTTTTGAAGCAGAAAATGGAATAGATGCTTTATCCATTTTAAAAAAACACAGTGATATAGATGTAATTATACTAGATATAATGATGCCTAAAATGGATGGGTATACAACTCTTGAAAAGATAAAAGAACTTTGTGATATACCAGTTATAATGCTTTCTGCTCGAGCAGATGAGTATGATAAATTACAAAGTTTTAATATGGGAGTAGATGATTATGTAACTAAGCCATTTAGTCCTAAAGAGTTAATGGCTCGTATAAAAGCAGTTACAAATAGAAATAAAGAATCCATAGATGAATATACCTATAAGAATCTAAAAATAAACTATTTAGGTCATACAGTTTCTATAAATGGCAAAGAGATTAAAATTACTCCAAAGGAATATGAACTACTTGTATTTTTTGTACAGAATAAAGGAATTGCCTTATCTCGTGAGACACTATTAAATAAATTATGGGGCTATGACTTTTATGGAGAAGATAGAACAGTCGATACTCATATAAAAATGCTTAGAAATAGTTTAGGTGAATATAGAGACCTTGTAACTACTGTAAGAGGTATGGGTTATAAATATGAAGAAAAGTAGTTTAAAGACTAAAGTTTGGTTATATTTATCTTTATTTACTCTAGTAATATTAGTTGGAGTTTTTATTCTTCAAGTTATGTCACTTGGAACATACTATGAATGGAGAAAACAATCTAAAATAAAGGATATAGCTAAAAAAGTATCTACTGCGTATAATACTGGAGATTATAGTGATATATTAGATAATCTTGCATATCAAGAAGATATTTGTATAGAAATAACAGAAAACAATGAGATATCATATTCAACAGATAGTATAAGTAGGGGATGCTTATTTACTAATAGTAGAGAGATTAACGATTATAAACTAGACTTTATGTTAAGTAATAAAACATCTATTATATATAGAGTAATCAATCCTAAATTTCAAAACAAAGCGCTTATATATGGCTTAAAAATAGATGACGGTGTATATGCCTTTATTAGTACATCACTAGAGCCAATAGGTTCTACAGTCACACTTTTAAAAAACCAATTATTCATAATTATATTAGCAGTACTTTTAATAGCGTTTTTAATCGCATATACTATATCTAAAAAAATATGTAAACCTATTTTAAATATAACGAATACTAGTAAAAAATTATCTGAAGGAAACTATAATGTAGTATTTGATAGTGGGACTGATATTAAAGAGATTAATCAACTAGAAAGTACACTAAATAGTGCGGCTTTAGAATTATCTAAGACAGAAGAACTTAGAAGAGACTTACTCGCTAATGTATCACACGACCTTAAAACACCCCTCACACTTATTAAAGCAAATGCTGAAATGGTTAAAGATTTAACTTATAAAAATAAGGATAAGAGAGATAAAAACTTAAATACTATAATAGAAGAAGTAGATAGATTAAACTTACTTGTTGAAGATATACTCGATTTATCTAAAATACAGTCTAATGCAGTAAAATTAGATAAAGAGAATTTCGATTTAGATATACTTATTAAATCTATAATAGAAAAATTTAGTATACTAGAAGAAGATGGTTATAAAATAGAGTATACTGGTTTTAGTTATAATATAAATGCAGATAAAAAGAAAATAGAACAAGTTATATATAATTTAATTAATAATGCGATTAACTATACTGGTGAAGATAAAAAAGTTTATATAACTTTGAAAGATTTAGAAAACAAGATTAGGTTAGAAGTTAAAGATACAGGAAGTGGGATAGACTTAGAAGATATAAACCATATTTGGGATAAATATTATAAAGTGGATAAAAAATATAAGCGTGTAACACACGGTACTGGACTTGGACTTTCTATCGTAAAAAACATACTTATAATGCACGAATATAGGTATGGTGTTGAAAGCGAGAAAGGCAAGGGTACAACATTCTATTTTGAAATAGATAAATAATGAATTTTTTAAAAATGTAAAAAAGTGTATTTTGTAAAAATATACTTTTTTTGAAAATTTAAAAATTAAGTTTGTTGAAAATAAAGGGATTTTAGACGATTACAATTTTAAAAAAATAAAGAAATATAAAAATCGAAATTTTAAAAAATAAAAAAATTCAAAATTTTTCGAAAATCTATTGACTATGCATTTTTAGAATGATATACTTAAATTGTAGAAAGATAGGAGAGTAGTTATGACAGATGTAGAAGAGAAATTAGACTTAGTTGTAATCAAAAGAAATGGTAAAAAAGTTGACTTTGATGGAACTAAAATCGCACTTGCTATTAAAAAAGGATTTGATAGCGTAAATGAACAAGATGAGGAAACAGGAAAATATAAATATGATTCTAATGATATTACAAAAGTGTATAACGATGTAATTAAAAATATAGAAAAAGATTATAAAGAAAAAATTAAAATAGAAGAGATTCAAGATTTAATAGAGAAATCTTTAGAGAAAAAAGGTTATGATGAAGTACACGATTCTTTTGCTGAATATAGAGAAAGGCGTGCTCAATCAAGAGAGATGTTTATAGATGATAAGCGTATGCATAAATTCTTAAAAACTATCGAAGGATTAGGATTAAAATCAGCAAACGAAGACGATACTAAAAGAGAAAATGCAAATGTAGATGGAGATACTGCAATGGGAACTATGTTACAATACGGTTCTACAGTATCAAAAGAATTTGCTAAAGCATATCTAATGAAAAAGAAATTTGCAGATGCACATGATGATGGGGATATACATATTCACGATATGGATTTCCTACCTATGGGAACTACAACTTGTATGCAAATAGAACTCGATAGATTATTTAAAAAAGGATTTTCAACAGGTCATGGCTACTTAAGGCCTCCAAAAGACATATCATCATTTAGCGCACTTGCTGCAATAGCAATACAGGCTAACCAAAATGACCAACACGGAGGGCAAAGTATTCCAGCATTCGATTACTTTTTAGCCCCAGGCGTACTTATGACATTTAAAAGAGAGTTTAAACAACAAGTAAGTGACTATCTAGACTTAGAAGGCTTACTAGAGTTTATAAGCATGGATAGAGTAGCAAGAGAAATAGACAAACTAGAAAGTATAAAATTTGGTATAGAAATATTTGAACCTATCTATAAAGATTCAGATGAGGTTAAAAGATTATTTGAAAAAGCATATGATAAGGCACTTTTAAAAACTGATAGAAAGACTTATCAAGCTATGGAAGCTTTTGTACACAATTTAAATACAATGCATTCAAGAGCAGGAGCTCAAGTACCATTTTCTTCAATAAATTTTGGAACAGATATATCTCCAGAAGGAAGAATGGTTTCACTAAATTTCTTGAGAGCAACTGATGAAGGATTAGGAAGAGGAGAAACTCCAATATTCCCAGTTTCAATATTTAAAGTAAAAGAGGGAGTTAACTTTAATCCTGAAGATCCAAACTATGATATCTTTAGAAGATCTTGCGAAGTATCTGCTAAAAGGTTATTCCCTAATTTCTCATTTTTGGATGCTCCATTCAATTTAGAGTTTTATAGGCCAGGTGATTATAGAACTGAAGTTGGATATATGGGTTGTAGGACACGTGTTATGAGTGATGTTACTGATCCAAATAATCAAACAACAGGTGGTAGAGGTAACTTATCATTTACATCTATCAATCTACCTAGACTTGGTATAAAACATGGTATATGTCTTAAAGAAAGAGATAAGGCGGATATGGATGGTTTCTATAAAGATTTAGGAGATATGATGGAACTTGTTAGAGACCAATTACTTGAAAGATTTGAAATTCAGTGTAATAAGAGGTGCTATAACTTCCCATTCTTAATCGAACAAGGTGTTTGGACAGATGGTGATAAGTTAAAACCTACGGATAGAATGAGAAAGATTTTAAAACATGGTAGTTTAACAATAGGATTTATAGGTCTTGCTGAGACTTTGAAGGCTTTGATTGGGGAACACCACGGTGAATCAGAAAAAGCTCAAAAACTAGGTTTAGAGATTATTGGATTTATGAGAAAAAAGGCTGATGAGTTTGCAAAAGAATACAATTTAAACTTCACTTTAATAGCAACTCCAGCAGAAGGATTATCTGGTAGATTTGTAAACATAGATAGAGCAATATATGGAAAAATAAAAGGAGTTACTGATAGAGCTTACTACACTAACTCATTCCATGTTCCAGTATATTATAATACAACTATAAAACACAAACTTGAAACTGAGGCTCCATATCATAAATTAACTAATGGAGGACATATCTCATATATAGAGTTTGATGGAAATACTGCTATGAACATAGATGCATTTGAAAGTGTTATTAGAATGATGAAAGAACTTGGAATAGGTTATGGTGCGATTAACCATCCAGTAGATAGAGATCCAGTTTGTGGATATGTTGGGGTAATTGGTGATGTGTGTCCAGGTTGTGGTCGTAGAGAGTTTGAGGCTGTGCCACTCGAAGAAGTAAAGAATTTCCAATGTGGATGTTAGGAGGTATTTTATGGAAAAATTAGTTGGTGAAGGCGTAAAATTTGAAAGAATCAGAAGAGTTACAGGATACTTAAGTGGAGATGTAAGCAGATTTAATAACGGTAAACGTGCAGAAGAAAAAGACCGTGTAAAACATTCTGGTGTTAAAGATGTTATGTGCGATGAAAGAGTAACTAAAAATAATAAAAATTCAGAAAAAAAAGAAACAAAGAAAAACGAAAAAAGTGATAAATAATGAAAATAAGACTTGCTGCAGACCTGCAAGAAGATAGCATAGTCGATGGAAAAGGTATTAGGACAGTTATATGGACTCAAGGATGTTCTCATAATTGTCCTTATTGCCATAATCCAAAAACTCATGATTTCAATGCAGGAGAATTAGTAGAACTAGATGATGTCATAGAGGCACTTGAAAACTTAACTGGGCAAGATGGTGTTACATTCTCTGGAGGAGACCCTATGTTTCAACCAAAAGAGTGCGCTATACTTGCTAAAAAAGTTCACGAACTTGGAATGAATGTATGGGCATATACTGGATTTACCTATGAAGAGTTACTAGAAAAAGGAAATAAAGATATATTAGAATTTTTAAATGATATAGATGTTTTAATAGATGGAAGATTTGAAATAGATAAAAAAAGCATGGATTTAGAGTTTAGAGGTTCTAGTAATCAAAGAATTATAGATGTACCTAAGTCACTTGAGAATCATAAAGTAATTCTATACGACCTAGGTAAAAAAGAAACTAAGAAAAAAGAGGCTATTTACATATAGTCTTTTAATTTGACTTTAAATTAATTATGTGTATAATATTAACGAAGAAAGAGGGGATTTTATGTTTGGAGATGTTCCTATAATTGGAAAAAGTGAAGTTAATGTCGATCCTAAAGGTAGAATTTTTGTTCCTGCATATACAAAAAGAGAAAAGGGAGAAACTTTAGTTTTGTGTAAAGACAATGATTTAGATGTCTATGTTATCTATAGTTCTAAAAAAATAGAAGAAATTTTAGAAACTATTGATAAAAAAATAGAAAATTCTAAAACAGATGAAGAAAGAATTAGATATAAAAAAGAACGACTAGAAATATTAAAATCTATTATAAAAATGGCAAATTTAGATAAGCAAAATAGAATGTTGATAGGATTAGAATTTAAAGAATATGAGAAGGTATTAACTATTGGTAACTATGATAGTTTAATTATAGAACCGATTAAATAAACTTCTTTTTTTTACTTATGTGTGTTATAATTAGACTAGGTGATAATATGAAAAAGGGATTAAAAGATATTTTGGGTTTAAGTTTTGTGTTTTTAATTATTGACCAAATTGTAAAAATTGTTTTAAATAACAGAATGATACTAAATCAAACAGTAATAGTTATAAAAAATTTTTTCTCGATAACTCTAGTTCACAATACAGGAGCAGCGTTTAGTCTTTTTAGTGGTAATAGATATCTGTTTATATTTATAGCAATTCTTATTATATTAGGATTAATATTTTATATAAAAGGTTTAGAATATTTAGATGAATTAGATGTTTTTATCTATTCTATGCTTTTTGCTGGAATATTTGGAAATTTAGTGGATAGAGTAGTATATGGCTATGTAATAGACTATTTGAGTTTTAACTTTGGTAATTTCCTCTTCCCTGTATTTAATTTTGCAGATATTTGTATTGTAGTCGCAGTATTTTTATACATCGCAAGAACTATCAAAGGAGATTTATGGAAGTAGTAGCAGATATTAGTAATACTAGAATAGATACTTATTTAAGTAGTAAGTTAGATTATAGTAGAAGTAAGATATCTAAATTAATAGAGCAGGATATAATAAAAGTAAATGATAAAAGTGTTAAAAACAGTTATTTACTAAAAGAAGGAGATGTAATAACTGTAGGTGAGATTGAAGAGGAAACTATTAGCGTGGAACCTGAAAATATACCTCTTGATATCGTATATGAAGATAGTGATGTTATAGTTGTAAATAAACCAAATGGAATGGTTGTACACCCTGCTATTGGAAATACTAAGGGTACTTTAGTAAATGCTCTTTTATATCATTCAAAAGAGTTAAGCAGTATAAATGGAGAGTTTAGACCCGGTATAGTACACAGAATAGATGCTTATACAACAGGACTTTTAATGGTAGCTAAAAATGATAAAGCCCATATGATACTTTCAAAAGAACTAGAAAAAAAAGAAACTACAAGAAAATATATCGCACTTGTATGGGGTGTGATAAAAGAAGATACTGCAACTATAGACGCACCAATAGGTAGAGATTTAAACGATAGAAAAAAGATGGCTGTAACTAGTACTAATTCTAAAGATGCAGTAACTAATCTAAAGGTATTAAAAAGATTTAAGGACGCAACGCTCGTAGAACTTAAACTTGAAACAGGTAGGACACATCAAATAAGAGTTCACATGAACTATATAGGACACCCGGTAGTAAACGACCCGGTATACGGAAGAAGAAAACTAATTGATTCGACGGGTCAGTGCCTTCACGCATTCCTTTTAGGATTTAAACATCCTAGAACTAATAAATTTATGGAATTTACTTGTGATATACCAGAGTGTTTTAAAAATATATTAGATAAGTTTGAAAAAGAAAGCATTTAGCTTTCTTTATCTATAGTATGGTCCATAATATGGTGGGTAGTAATAATTATTATAGTATGGTCTATTATATCCTCCATAGAACAGTGGTGAGACAAGTCCTCCAGTTATACCTCCAAGTATGAATGGTCCAAGAAATCCTCCACCTACAAATCTAGAATTGTTATTATTAAAATTTTTAGGCATATTAGGATTAATAGGATAATTATAATTTACTGGATTTTGATAAGAATTATACATAAAATACTCCTTTCATGTTATAATATGTAAAGGAAGGAAGAATGTGATTATGGATAAGCGTATAGAGACTTTAAGCAATACCATTGTAAATTATTCAGTGAGTGTTAAAAAGGATGATAGAGTATTAATACAATACGAAAGTAATGAGTGCACACCACTTGTTAAATGTTTAATAAAGGATATATATAAAAATAAAGGAATACCTTTTGTAAAACTAGTTGATAATGAACTATCCGCACTTATTATGGAGAGTGCGAACAGTAAAACAATAGATGAGATAGTTAAAATGAAAAAATACGAAGTAGATAATTTTGACTGTTTTATAAGAATTTGTTATACAAAAAACGAATACGAAGATAAAAATATTAAGCCTAGTATTAGAAAAGAAATAGGAGAGAAGTCTAAGGAAGTAGACGATATTAGAATAAATAAAAGAAGATGGACTCTACTTAATTATCCATCTGTTATAGATGCATATAAAGCGCATATGACTGATGATGAGTTCTATAACTATTCACTTGATGTTATGACTGTAGATTATAAAAGCATGAGTAAAGATATAGAACCACTCAAAAAACTTATGGAAAGTACTGATAAAGTTAGAATAGTTGGAAAAGATACAGATATATCATTTAGTATAAAAGGTATGCCTGCAATACCTTGCTGTGGGACAGCAAACATACCTGATGGAGAGCTTTATACTGCTCCTATAAAAGATACAGTAAATGGTGTGATTACATATAATACTCCAAGTCCTTATAGAGGGAATGTATTTGATAATATAAGATTAGAGTTTGAAAACGGGCAGATTGTAAATTGTAGTGCCTCTAGCGATAACGATTTATTAAAAGAGATATTTGATACTGACGAAGGAGCAAGATATATAGGTGAGTTCTCACTAGGATTTAATCCTAAAATAACTCGTCCTATGGGAGATATATTATACGATGAAAAGATAATGGGAAGTCTTCACTTCACACCTGGTATGTGCTACGAAGACTGTAATAACGGAAATGTATCTAGTATACACTGGGATTTAGTACTAATACAGACTAAAGAGTATGGTGGAGGAGAGATATATTTCGATGATGTGTTAATCAGAAAAGATGGCAAGTTTTTACTTGATGAATTAAAGCAGTTAAACTATGAAGATTAATAATTAAAAACTAAAACTCATATATTTAATTAGGTGACCTTATGAAGAAAATATTTCAAATAATAGGCCTAATTACTCTTACATGTTTTAGTTTTTTTATTACAGAAAAAACTGCAACAGTAGTAAATGACATGGATGATATAATGATTGAAATAAAAGAGAATAAAGATAAGTATAAACAAAGTAGTATAGATGCAATAATAGATAATAATACTATTATACCTGGGGTAAGAGGTAGAGAAGTTAATATAAGTAAAAGTTATAGAAATATGAAAAACAATGGCTTTTACAGTGATAGTTTATATATTTATAACTATACATATCCTAAGGTAAGTTTAACTGATAATATGGATAAGTATATAATAAAAGGAAATCCATCTAAAAGAATGGTAAGTTTAATATTTACAGTAGAAGCAAATGACAATGTTATAGATATATTAAATATAATAAATAACTATAATGTTAAAGCAACTTTCTTTGTAAATACTAACTGGAATAATGATTTAGTAAAAGAGTTAATAAAAGATGGACATAATGTAGGTATATTATTAGATGATTATAACGATTCTAATTTTGATTGGATGGATATGGTCATAAAAAGAGTAAATAAACAGCAAAATTGTTTTTGCTATAATTTAGAGGATAATAAAAGTAATGTAGATATATGTAAAGTAAAAGGTAACTATACAATAAGACCAGTAGTTATATCGGATAAAACACCACTTCAAGATATAAAAAGTAAATTAGGACCAGGTTCCCTTTTATCACTTAAAATAAATTCACAGGTAAAAAAAGAGTTATCATCTATAATAATATATATAAAATCTAAAGGATATAAACTTTCTAATTTAGAAGAAAACGTTTTAGAATAATTGTTGATAAAAATAAAAAAGGGTGGTATTATTTAATAGGTGATAATGTGTTAGAAGTAGTTGAATTATTAAAAGAACAGGGTAAAACGATAAGTACAATGGAATCTTGTACTGGTGGTAGTTTAGTTAATAGTATAACTAATATAAGTGGAGCTAGTGATGTAATTAAATTTAGTGCGGTTACATACTCAAATGAGTTTAAAATAAAGATGGGTGTAGATGAATGTGTAATTGATAAATACAGTGTATATAGTATCGAAACTGCTATGGAAATGAGTAAAGTTATATGTAAATTTACAAATTCTAATTATGGTGTTGGAATAACAGGAAAACTTTGTAAATTAGATAAAAATAACTTATATGGAGAAGATAATAAAGTATATATAAGTATATATGATAAAGATTTAGATAAGTTTTATAATTATGATATTACAGTTACAAAAGATAGTAGAATAGATAATAAAGAAGATATTGTAAAGTTTATAAAAGATAAACTTTTAGAAATATTAAATTGATACATTTTATAATGTATTTTTCTTTATTTAAAAAAATGATATAATCTATGTGGTGGTTGTATGAAGGGTGTTGAATTACTTTCTCCTGTTGGGAATATGGAATGTTTATTTGCAGCTATAAATGCTAATTGTGATGCAGTATACTTATCAGGTATTAACTTTGGTGCTAGAAGTTTTGCAGGAAACTTTACTAATGAAGAGTTAGTATATGCTATTAATACTTGTCATTTATACGGAGTAAAAGTTTATGTAACTGTAAATACTCTAATATACGATATAGAAGTAGAAAGATTTATGAACTATATAGATTTCTTATACCGCAACAATGTAGATGCAGTAATTATGCAAGATATGGGAATGATTGATTTAGTTAGAAAAACATATCCTAATTTAGATATACATGTATCAACTCAGGCTCATATACACAACTTAGAGGGTGTTAAACTATGTGAGAAATTAGGAGTTAAAAGAGTAGTACTCGCTCGTGAAACACCAATAGAACTAATTAAATATATAAAAGAAAACACTAATATAGAAATAGAGATATTTATACACGGAACCCTTTGTATGAGTTATTCTGGTGAGTGTTTGATGAGTGCTTTAATAGGTAATAGAAGTGGAAATAGGGGAACATGCGCACAGATATGTAGACAACCATATGACCTTGAAATAGATGGCAAAATAGTAAATAAAGATAAATATTTACTAAGTACAAAAGATTTAAATACTTTAAACTATTTAGGTGAACTACTTGAAATAGGAGTGGATAGTCTAAAAATAGAAGGTAGAATGAAAAGTAAGGAATATGTATATTTAGTCACACATTTATACCGTAAGGCTATAACTAATTATAATAAGTTTAAAGAAACTAAAATAACAGATAGTGATATTAAAAACTTAAAGAAAATATTTAATAGAGAGTTTACAAAAGGATTTATATTTAATGAAGATAATGATTCTTTTACTAATCCTTTTAGACCTAACCATATGGGCATTAAAATAGGTAGTGTAGTGGACTATAAAAAAGGACAAGCATTTATAAAATTAAGTGAAGATTTAAATATAAACGATGGAATAAGAATACTAGATAATACTGATTTAGGCTTTATAGTTACTCGTATGTTTAAAGATAAAAAAAGCATTAAAGAGGCTAAAGTTGGTGATATAGTAAGTATTCCTTGTAAGTTAGTTAATAAAAACTCAGTAGTAGTTAAGACAACTGATTATAAATACTTAAAAGAATTACAGGATAAAATTAATATAAATAGAAAAGTTAAAATAAGTGGCAAGTGTATTATACATAAAAACTCTCCTGTTAAATTATACGTAACCGATGGAGAGTTTGAAGTATCAATGAACAGTGATTATATAACAGAAGAGAGTATATCTTCACCTATAACAGAAGAAAGGGTTAAAGAACAACTAACAAAATTAGGGGATACTGTATACGAGTTTGAAAACCTAGAAATAGATTTAAGTGATAATGTATTTGTCCCTGTAAATAAATTAAATAACCTAAGAAGAGAAGTTATGCACACACTTGATAGTAAAAGATTATATAAATCTAATTATAAAAAAGAAAAATACGATATATGTGTGGATAACTTTTCAAAAAAAGAAGAAAAAAGTGTATTAATTAATACTTATCAAGAGTATTTAAAAGTTAAAGATTCATTTGACACTATATATGTAGATGGTAAAGAACTATATGATAAAATAAATGATAAAAAATGTATATTAAAACTAAGTAGAGTTTTAGAACATCTTCCAGATTTTGATATGAAACTTCTAGTTGGTGAGTTAGGTAGTGTTTATAAATATAAAAATGTAGATACAGATTTTTCTCTTAATGTAACAAATTCATATACTGTTGCTTTAATGCACTCCCTAGGTGTTAATAAAATAACTCTATCTTATGAATTAAACTATAAACAGGTTAAATATTTAGTTGAGTGTTATAAAAAAAGATATAATAAGAATCCTAACTTAGAAGTTATAGTAGACTCTAATGTAGAAGTTATGGTATCTAAATATAATATGTTAAAGAAATATGATAAAAAAGAAGGCTATTTAATAGATAGATTTAAAAATAAATACAAGGTTAAAATAAAAGATAATCTAATGTATATATATCATTTTAAAAGAACAGTAGATTCTTCTAATTATTTTGATATAGGAGTTAACTCTATAAGAGTAAACTTATAAAAAATCATAGAAAAATTATATCTTATTTTCTATGATTTTATCTATAATGCCATAATTTAATGCTTCATTCGCACTCATAAAGTTATCTCTATCAGTGTCTTTTTCTATAACACTCAAATCTTTATCTGTATTAATAGATAGTATTTTATTTAATTTATCTTTAGTTTTAAGAATGTGTTCTGCTGCTATTTTAATCTCAGTAGCCTGTCCTTCTGCTCCACCAAGTGGTTGATGTATCATAACTTCACTATTAGGTAGTATAAATCTTTTACCCTTCTTTCCACTAGAAAGCAAGAATGCTGCCATAGAAGCACATATTCCCATACCGATAGTAGAAATATCGCTATTAACATAATTCATAGTATCATATATTGCCATTCCATCAGTTACACTCCCGCCAGGTGAATTTATATAAACACATATATCTTCATGATTTATAGAATCTAAATAAAGAAGCTGTGCGACAACACTATTAGCGAGATTATTATCGATTTCTCCATTAATTATTATAATTCTATCCTTTAAAAGTCTAGAATAAATATCGTAAACTCTTTCTGTGTTATTAACTTTATCAATTACTGTTGGTACTATCATAAAATCATCTCCTATGTATATAATAGTAATAAATATAATATTTATACTGAAAATTAGTCGACAAAGTATTTTTTTTTTGATAAAATATTAATGAAAGTAGATGGTACTATGAATAAAAGATTTAAAGTTACGTATAGAGGTAACGAAGTTATCGAGTTTGAAGAAGGTACGACTTTTAAAGAGATATCGGAACACTTTAAGCACAACTATAACTATGATATATTAGTTGCTAAAGTAGATAACGATTTAACTGATTTAAGTGATACATTAAAGAAAAGATGTACGATAGATTTCTTTGATAGAAGTTCAACTGTTGGTAATTCTATATATATTAGAGGGGCTATATTTATACTTATTTTAGCAGTTAGAAATATACTTGGAGAAGATGCTGAGGTTATAACAGAACACTCTATAGATAGAGGTATATACTGTACTGTTAGAGGGGCTAAAATAAATAAAGATATAGTAAATAAAATATATAAAGAGATGAAATCTATTACAGAAGAAGACTATATATTTACAAAACTTAGTGTATCTAGATTAGATGCTATTAAATATTTTAAAAAGCAAAATAAATTAGATAAGGTAAATGTTTTAAAATATATTTCAAATACCTATATAAATCTTTATAGAATAAGTGATATGTATGACTATTTTTATAGTAAAATGCCATACAGTACCAAAGATATTAACGATTATAAATTAACATATATTAAGGATGATGGATTTGTTATCTCACTTCCTGATACAGTTAATCCTGAGTGCACACTAGATTATTCTCATCATGAAAAGGTATTTGACAAATTCTTAGAATATACTAATTGGGGTAAAATACTTGGTGTTGAAAACGCAGCCGATTTAAATAAAGTAGTATCTAAAGCAGAGGTTACAGAACTTATAAATTTAGCAGAAGCACACTACGACGCACAACTTGCTCATATAGCAGATGAAATATATACTAGTAAAAGAAATATTAAAGTAGTTTTAATAGCGGGTCCGTCATCGAGTGGTAAAACGACTACTTCTAAAAAACTAGATATATATTTAAGAAGTAAAGGTTTTATGACACACCCAATAGGCTTAGATGACTATTTTGTAGATTTAAATCATAGAGTATTAGATAAAGATGGTAATCCTGATTGTGAGTCTATAAAAGCTTTAGATGTTGACTTGTTTAATCAGAATTTATCTGATTTATTAGAAGGTAAAAAAGTTAGTTTACCTACATATAACTTTCTACTAGCTAAAAGAGAATATAACGGTAGGTACCTACAGTTAGGTGAAAAAGATATAATAATAGTAGAAGGATTACACGCTTTAAATGATGAACTTACTATGTCTATTAGTAAAGATAATAAATATAAAATATATATAAGTCCTTTAACACAACTAAATATAGATAAACACAATCACATACATACGAGTGATATTAGAAAATTAAGAAGAATATGTAGAGATAGTAGAACAAGAGGACATGGAGCTTTAGAGACACTTAGAATGTGGCCGTCAGTTGTAGCTGAAGAAAGAAATAATATATATAGATTTCAAGATAATGTAGATACAGTTATAAACTCATCATTAATTTATGAAATTGGGGTATTAAAAACTTATGTTGAGCCATTACTATATAATGTATCAGAGGATGATAAAGAATATCCAGAGGCTTTAAGACTTATAAATTTCTTAAGAAACTTTTTACCGATACCTAGCGATGATGTTCCAGCTGATTCAGTTTTAAGAGAATTTATAGGTGGTAGTTGCTTTAAAAATTAAGGAGGAATAATATGATAAGAGTAGCAATTAATGGATTTGGAAGAATAGGAAGATTAATATTTAGAATAATGGAAGATGATTCTAGTTTTGAGGTAGTAGCAATTAATGATTTAACGGATGCAGAGCAACTTGCATATCTGCTTAAATATGATACAAGTCATGGTAATTATAGAACAGATGAGATAAGTTTTGATGAAAATAATATTATAGTAGGTAATAGAAAGATAAGAGTGTATAGTGAGACTGATCCTGCTAATTTACCTTGGGGTGAACTTAATATAGATGAAGTATTTGAGTGTACAGGACACTTTACAGACAAAGATAAAGCATATGCTCATATAACTGCAGGAGCTAAAAAAGTTATAATAAGCGCACCTGCTAAAGGAGATTTAAAGACTATTGTATATAATGTAAACGAAGATACTCTAGATGGCAGTGAAGAAGTTATAAGTGCAGCTTCATGTACTACTAACTGTCTTGCTCCAGTACTTAATATAATAGAAAAAAATATAGGTATAGAAAAAGGTTTTATGACTACAGTTCATGCTTATACAAATGACC
Organism: uncultured Bacilli bacterium; assembly: GCA_947628915.1. GTDB lineage: Bacteria > Bacillota_I > Bacilli_A > RF39 > UBA660 > UMGS1613. The sequence goes on from CANRBR010000008.1 coordinate 27,316, forward strand.
AAGCAACTCTTGATATTGCACACAAAAAAGGAATTAATGCAAGACGAGGTAGGGCGTGTGCTTCTAATATCGTTCCATCATCTACTGGTGCAGCATCAGCAATTGGTCTTGTAATTCCATCACTAAAGGGTAAAATGGATGGTGGAGCTCTTAGAGTTCCTGTTACAACAGGTTCAGTTATAGATTTAACACTAGAACTTAAAAGAAATACAACGCCAGATGAAATCAATAAACTATTTATAGATAACTCAAATGAAACCATTAAACTAACTATGGACCCAATAGTATCAAGTGACATTAAAGGTTCTTATTTAGGAAGTTTAGTAGATGGACAGTTAACAAAAGTAGTTGAAGTAGATGGAAAACAATTAGTTAAAATAATTGCTTGGTATGATAATGAGATGGGTTATTCAGCTCAAATGGTTAGAACTGCTAAGTATTTTGGTAATATTTAAGATTGATTATATCAATCTTTTTGTTATATATTAAAAAGTGAAAGTTTTTCTTGTATATTTTAAAATAAGGTGCTATAATACTGATAGATTTGTGAAAGGAGGGATTGTATGTCAAAGGTAGTAGTAAGAAATGGTAATGTTGATGGTGCTTTGCGTACTATGAAGCAAAAAAATGCAAGAGACGGCCTCCTAAAAAAAGTTAGAGAAAGACAAGAAGGATATAAAAAGCCTGGAGTAAGACGAAGAGAAAAGAAAGAAGAAGGCATAAAAAACACAAGAAAAAGACAAAGAGATAATTATTAAGAGTGATTAATCTCTTTAATTTTAGAAAGGAATGTTATGAGAGAAAAGATTTTAAATGATTTAACTAGTGCTATGAAAGCACAAGATAAAGAAACACTTAGTGTACTTAGAATGGTTAAGGGTGCTATTCAATTAGAAGAAATAAATAAAAAAAGTGAACTTAACGATGATGATGTAATTGGTGTAATAAGTAAACAAATAAAAACTAGAAAAGAATCTATACAGGAATTTACTAAAGCAAATAGAACGGATTTAATAGATAAAACAAATAAAGAAATAGAAATATTAAACAGATATATGCCTGAGCAATTAAGTGAAGAAGAAGTACTTAAAATAATAGACGAAGCATTTAATACTATTAATCCACAAACTCAATCTGATATGGGTAAACTAATGAGATTTGTAACTCCAAAATTAAAAGGAAAAGCAGATATGGGTTTTGTAAGTAAAACAATAAAAGATAGATTATCTAAAAATTAAAAGATAAACTATCTTTTTTTTTAATATTTTGATATAATTGGTATAGAATAAAAGGTGATTATATGAAATTAAACAATAAAGGCTTTGCAATATCTACTATTATGTATATAATATTAGTATTGGCAGTTATTTTGATAACTTTATCTTTATCTATGTTAAGTAGTAGAAGACTTATATTAGATAAGATAAGACAAGAATCATTAAATAATGTATATGATGATACACTTAAAATGTATGAACCTCAGTACTATAGTTGGTTTAGTCTTACTAGTGAAGGTTTAGGTATAGGAGATGTTTTAAGTGATGATAAAAAGTCTCAAACTCCGCCTGCTGAACATCCCGATTTCTATTTAGGATTTAATGTAGATGATGATAGTAAAGTCACATCTGCATATATATGTTTTAAAAGAAATGAAAATCAGTATTGCCTAAAAGGTTTTGATAAATATGCAAGGAATAAAAATAATGAAATAATAAAAGAAGCATTTAGTGATATAATTAATCAAAGTGATTCTTGCAGTGAAAGTCAATGTACCTATGGTACAATAACTGTTACTAGTGGTGTTGTACGTAATAATAGTTCATATTGTTCTTTTTCAGGGGACAAAGCAGTATGTAGTGGCAGTTAGTTTATCTTTGGTCAATATTTAAATCATTAATATATTTTTACCAAAAGTGAAATATGTTATTGATATATTGTGAGATAAGTTCTTTAGAAAAAATGTCGGATTTTATAATGAATTGTTTAGACTATAAAAATTGATTTATCCAATCAGGATAAATCTTTTTAAACTAAATATAATATTAAAAATATTGAAAGTTTAATATAATTATAGTATAATTTATATGTTTTGAAAGGAAGATAATATGATAGAAAGATTAGAGAATATAGAAAAAAGATATAATGAAATAACTGATGAATTGACTAATCCAGAAGTATTTAATGATATAAAAAAAACTACAACTCTTAGTAAGGAACAAGCATCATTAAAAGAAAATTATGATGCATATCAAGAGTATAAGAAAGTTCTCGAAAATATTAAAGAGGCTAAGGAATTAATGAAAGATCCAGAGATGTCTGAATTTGCAAAAGAAGAATATAGTATAAATGAAGAAAAAAGAAAAAAAATGGAAGAAGATTTCGAAATAATGCTACTTCCTAAAGACCCTAATGATGGTAAAGATGTTATAGTTGAAATAAGAGGGGCTGCAGGAGGGGATGAAGCTAATATATTTGCTGGAGATTTATATAGAATGTACACTTATTATGCAGAAAATAACGGATGGAAAGTAGAAGAATTGAATGCTGTTGAAGGAGAAGCCGGGGGATATGCTCAAGTAGAATTCAAAATAAAAGGTGATAATGTCTATTCTAAATTAAAATACGAAAGTGGCTCACATAGAGTTCAAAGAATACCAACAACAGAATCAAACGGAAGAATTCAAACATCTACTGCAACAGTGCTTGTAATGCCTGAAGTAGATGATATAGATATAGAAATTAAAGATAGTGACCTTAGAATAGATACGTTTTGTGCATCAGGTCATGGAGGACAAGGTGTTAATACAACTCCATCAGCGGTAAGAATAACTCATATTCCAACTAATACAGTTGTTACTTGTCAAAATCAAAGAAGTCAAATACAAAACAAAGCAGAGGCTATGGATGTTTTAAAATCAAGACTTTATCAAATGGAGTTAGAACGTCAGGAACAAGAGTTAGGCAGTGAGAGAAAAAACAAGATAGGAACAGGAGACAGAGCAGAAAAAATACGTACGTATAATTATCCGCAAAATAGAGTAACTGACCATAGAATAGGATATTCTACAATGCAATTAGAGCGCGTAATGGATGGACAGTTAGATGATATAATAAATGCATTGATTACAGAGGACCAAGCGAGAAAATTAAGGGGAGAATAATATAAAAAAATAATGATATACTAAAAGTGGTGAGATGATGAAAGCACTAATAACAGGAGCAAGTAGTGGGATAGGAAGAGATTTTGCTAGAATACTCAGTAAAAGAGGGTATGATTTAATACTTGTTGCAAGGTCTGTTAAACCCATGGAAGAATTAAAAAAAGAATTAAATACTAAAGTAGATATTATAAGTATGGATTTAAGCGACATAGAAAATGCAAAAAAATTATATAATCAAGTTAAGAATGAAAATATAGACATACTTATAAATGATGCAGGATTTGGACTTATCGGTTCATTTAGAAAAACAGATTTAGATAAAGAGTTATCAATGATTGATTTAAATATAAAGTCATTACACATTTTAACTAAACTATTTTTATCTGACTTTTTAAAGAAAGATAGTGGTTATATTTTAAATGTGGCATCCGCATCTGCATTTACTCCAGGACCTTTAATGGCAACATATTATTCAACTAAAGTATATGTATATCATTTAACTCTTGCTATATATGAAGAGTTAAAGAAGATGAAAAGCAATGTTCATATAAGTTGTCTTTGCCCAGGTCCAGTTGATACTAATTTCAATAATGTTGCAAACTGTGAATTTAAGATTAAAGCTTTATCTAGTAATTATGTAGCAAATTACGCAATAGATAAGATGTTTAAAAATAAACTTGTAATAATTCCAGGATTAAAAATGAAATTAGTTTATATTTTTGAAAGATTTGTACCCACTAAATTAAAACTTAATATAACTTATAATATACAATATAGAAAACAAAATTAGTTTAAAATTTTATTAGGAATGTGAAGATTATGTGAAATTTTCACATTTTTTAAATTTTTTTTGAAAATAAAAAGGAAATCAGAATTTTACAGAGTATGATATATAATGGAAAGACCACAATAAAAGAATAAAAAGGGATTAGAAAGAGGATGTTAATGATAAAAGAAAAAGAGTTTATCTCACTAAAATTCGATTTACTTTTTAAAAAAGTATTCGGAAGTGAAGAAGACTTAATTCCAATAAAGAAGTTACTTAAAGAAGTACTAGGAATAGTACCTAAAGATGTAAAGATATTAAATAGTGAATTAGTAGGTAGACCATATAAAGATAGAGATGTAAGGGTAGATTTAGTAGTAGAGTTAGAAGACTTAACAAAAATAAATGTAGAAGTAAATACCGATGTAACACAAACTCTAATAGAGAGAAATGTATATTATATGTGTAGGAATATGAGTATGGATGTAGCTCCAAAAAGAATATTAGGAAAAATAAATAGACATATACAGATAAACTTAGATTATAGTGGAAAACATGAAAAGTCAATAGAAAGATATGCATTATATGAAGAAGAGACACATAAAAAACTAACAGATATGATAGAAAT
>CANRBR010000009.1 GCA_947628915.1 uncultured Bacilli bacterium
CCCCCTGTCAATAGGTAAAAGAAAAAATCAGGAATTTTCCTAATTTTATTTATTTTCTAAAAGTTCACTTACTTTATTAATAAACTGTCCACTTATATCTCCTAGTGTGTTTATATAAGCAAATAAAGCATGAAGAAATTCTTCTTCTGTTAAATCATCTCTATTTATATTTAACATTTCTTTATTTAAAGTCATATTAGGTATTAAATTTAGTTTAGTACACATCTTAGAATAATTAGATATAATATCCTCGAGTTCATTTATTATTTCATTTCTTTTGTTTTGAATTGGAAGAAGTTTATAATATTCTATAAGACTTGCAAATGCTTCTTTTTCTACTTGCATTATCTAACCTTTACTCTTTCATACTCATTACTTAGTGAGTCTATTACACCTATAAATCTATTTGTTGCTACATTCATTTCACTTATCTTTTTATACTTCTTCTTAAAACCTAAATATGTCTTAATTGCAAGTTCATCTTTTCCAGTTCTTTTTCTTCTAACTTCTTCTTGTCTTTTTAATTCTTTTACTCCAAGTTTCTTTTCAATCAATTTATCTATATGTAGAATTTCAGCTCTAAGTTCGTTTATATCATCTTTAGAACATTTAGTTTCAAGCAAATTGCTTAATTTAGACTGTAATTCTCTTTTTTTTATTTGTAATTCTTGTATTGTTTTATCACTCATCATAACTGCCACCTACTATAATTAAATATACTATAAATTGATTTTATTTTCAAGATAAAAAAATAAATTTTTAAAAAGAGACTATTTAGCCTCTTCTATTGCTCTTGTTTCTCTTATAACTGTAACTTTAATAGTTCCAGGATATTGTAATTCTTCTTCTATACGATTCTTTATATCACGAGCAACTTTATGACTTAGGGCATCATCAATCTCTTCTGGTTTAACAATTACTCTAAGTTCTCTTCCCGCTTGCATTGCGAATGCAGTATCTACACCTTTTTGGTCATTTGCAATATTTTCTAAATCGTGTAGTCTTTGAACATAGTTTTCAAGTGAATCGTTTCTAGCACCCGGACGTGTTGCAGACAAAGTATCTGCGATTGCGACAAGTTCTGCAATAACACTAGTAGCCTCAGTATCTCCGTGGTGAGACTCAATTGTATTTATAACTACATCATTTTCCTTATACTTTTTAGCAATACTTGCTCCAATCTCCACATGACTTCCTTCTATTTCATGGTCTATAGCTTTGCCTATATCGTGTAATAGTCCTGCTCTTTTAGCAAGCATCTCGTTTTCTCCAAGTTCTCCTGCCATAATTCCAGCAAGATTTGCAACTTCAATAGAATGTCTAAGTGCATTTTGTCCATAACTAGTTCTAAACTGTAATTTACCGATTAATTCTATTAATTCTGGTTCAACTTTAGTTATACCTAGTTCAAATAAAGCATTTTGTCCATACTCTATTATCTTTTCTTTCATCTCTTTACAAGTCTTATCGTATATCTCTTCTATACGCGCTGGATGAATTCTTCCATCTTTAATAAGTGATTCAATAGTAAGTCTTGCGATTTCTCTTCTAAGTGGGTCAAAAGATGATAAGACTATTGCTTCTGGTGTATCATCTATTATTAAATCTACACCTGTTACTGATTCAATAGTTCTTATGTTTCTTCCTTCTCTACCTATTATTCTACCTTTCATATCATCACTAGGTAAATCTACTACTGTCACTGTTTGTTCTTCTACTACATCTGATGCATATTTTTGCATGCTTTCTACAAGCATATTTTTAGATTTTTTATCTACTTCTAGTTTTGCTTCAGTTTCTTTTTCTTTTATATAAGTAGATATCTCTTTAGACATTGTCTCTTCTACATTTTTCATGACAAGTTCTCTTGCCTTTTCTTTAGAATATCCACTTATCTTCTCAAGCATTTCAAGTTGCTCTTCTTTTATTTTCTCCACATTTGCTTCTTGTTCTTGAATATCTTTTTGTTTATCTAATAAATTTTTTTCTTTTTCATCTAATAAATTTTCTCTTTTTTGAAGATTTTCATCTCTTCTATCGATATTTTCTTCACGTGTTAAAAGTCTATTTTCTGATTCTTTTATCTCTGCTTTTTTTTCTTTGATTTCATCATCAGTTTTTAATTTTAACGAATTTGCTTCTTCTTTTGCTTCAGCGATATAATCTTTTTTTATTTTTTCGCCTTCTATTTTAGCATTTTCTAAAATCTTATCAGCTCTATCCCCAGCAGAATTTTTTCTAATAAGATTAAATATAAACATTACGATTATTCCAACAATAAGTCCAACAAGGACTAGCAAAATGGAGCCTATAACATTTGGCATATTACTCCTCCATTTTCTACCGAGTTTTTTAACTCTATAATTATTATAAAATATACTTAAGAATAAATCAAGAGTAAAATTTACTCTTGGTCAAAAGTGAAATACATCTGGCTTTCTACATTCTTGTATTTACCTATTATTTCTACATAATAATGCCCTTTACCATCTATATAATCTTTTATATCACTTTTAAATTTACCTTTATAAATAGTAGTATAATAGTCTTTAATTATTTCCATAGTATATTTTGTATCGTTATTTTTTTCAAGTACTTGATTTTCAAAAGTTTGATTACACCCTTCTTGAATTTTTCCTATATCATCTAGATTTCCTGCATAGCAAGTATAAGATTCTACTCTTATTTTATAATCTTGATTATCTTTACTAATCTTATAGTTAGATACACTATCATCGCTAGAAAAAATCCCAGTACTAGTATCTACTAAGTATATAAAATAAGGAATTATAGGCATTTTGCGTGTATCTGATACGGATACACTATAAGGTACATCGTTAAAATAGATTCTATATAGTCTATTTTTAGGGTATTGTACAAAAGGAATAGGAATAGGAATAAGTAATTCACCTATTGTTAGTTTGAAAACAACTATAATTAATGTCGCTATACCTAAAATCTCAATAATTAATTTCTTTCTATCTTTTTTTAACTCATTTACAGATTTAAAATACTCTTTTGATGCTTTTTTACGTCTTTTCTCTAAATCTTTTTTATACTCTTCTTCATGCATATTATCACTACCATATTAATAATACGAAAAAAATTGACTAATGTCAATTATTTTTTTATACCCTTCATTCCTTTTAAACCTTTAATACCATAATTACTTAATATATTACTTTCAAATGAATAAACTTTTCTACTTCTATTTTTATAATCTTTGATAGAAGTTGTAATCATTTCATCAAGTAATTCACTATAATCCTTACCTACTTTATCCCATAAGTAAAAGGCTAGACTTCCAGGTATTGTATTAGGTTCATTTATATAATACTTATTTGTTTTCTTATCTATTAAATAATCTATTCTACATACTCCACCTAAATTAAGTAATTTAAATACTTCTTTAGATGTTTCTTTTATTTTATCTTCTAATTCTTTACTTATTCTAGCAGGTATTATTCTAGATGCACTGGCCATACCTTTAGAAGCACCTTTAAGTTTACCTTTAGAGCCTCCTACATATTTATCAGCATAAGTTAAGAAATCTTCATCACTTGTAACTTCTTCTAATACACTTGTCTCTTGATGTGTATAGTTTCCAAGAACACTGCAGTTTACTTCAACTAAATTTTGTACTGCTTTTTCTACTACTACTTTAGTATCGTATTTCATAGCCTCTTCTATTGCTTTAGCTAAATCTTTTTCTTCTTTAACATAAGTTATTCCAACACTACTACCTAATGTGGCAGGTTTTACTATTACAGGATAACCTAGTTTTTTAACATTTGCAAATACCTTATCACAGTCATCTGCATATTCACTATCATAAAACCAAGTATAATCTACAATAGGCATTTTAGCGCTTTCAAATATCTGTTTCATAACTACTTTATCTTGTCCTAGTGCGCTACCTAAAACTCTACTACCTACATAAGGTATACCGACACTATCCAAGTAGCCTTGAAGTGTTCCATCCTCTGCATTATTTCCGTGTACTATAGGGAATGCTATATCTATATCCGTTACATTTTTTCTAAACAAACCCTTTGTTTTTTGTAAATAGAATTTATCATCTATTTTAGTTAATACTACTCTTTTAGCATATCTTTTAAGTTCGTTAAAATCTCTATATACTTCTATATCTTTAAGCATCTCTCCTGTATACCACATTCTATCTTTACTTATATATATAGGTACTACCTCATATTTATCGAGATTCATGTGTTCCATAGCTTGAACTGCAGTAATAACACTTACTTCGTGTTCTACAGTCTCTCCTCCAAATATTACTCCAACTTTTATTTTCATATTTTCACTCCTATTCATTAAATAAGTCTGGTAAATCGTTTTCTAAAAGTACAAATGTGTCTCCCTTAGCAAGTCTATTCATAAGTGGGAATGCATCTCTAACATCATTTAGTACAAATATTTTTTTATCTTCAAATTTTTTATCAATTAATGCATCATATATAGGTTTAGTCTGTTTCTTACCTACTAGTATTACATAATCACAAACCTCACTTATATACTGTCCAAATTTATAGTTAAGGTCATACTGTTCACTACCTAACTCTATCATACCTGGAGTTACTATTATTTTAACCCCGTCCATAAGTCCTAAAACTTCAACTGCCATCTTAGAGCCAACTGGATTAGAGTTATATGCATCATCTATTATATTAATATTACCATATTTTTTTAATTCTAAACGGTGCTCTATCGTTTTTACACTACTAACGCCTCTTGTTAACTCTTCTATACTAAGTCCTAGTTCATGACCTAAAAGTATTCCAGCAAGTATGTTATATACATTGTGTTTTCCAAGTAATTTAGTTTCAAACTTGTATTTTTTATTATCACCTTTAAATACGACATCAAAGCTTGTACCTTTACTAGATAATTTTATATTAGTCGCATAAACATCTACATCTTTATTTTCTATTCCAATCCATTTAACTTTACAACTGTTTTTAATTTTGTATTTAACTTGGTATTCATCATCTCTGTTAAGTATTGCAAGACCATCTTTAGGAAGTGATTCTACAAGTTCAAATTTACCCTTCATTATATTATCGCGTGAACCAAATGTCTCTAAATGTGCCTCTCCTATTTTAGTTATTATTCCATATTTAGGTTTAACTAGTTTACAGTTTGCTTTTATCTCACCTATTCTAAACGCACCCATCTCTGCTATAAATATATCGTTAAATTTATCTAAGTAATTGTTTATAGAATTTATAAGTCCATAAGGTGTATTAAAACTCTTTGGTGTAGCAAAAGAATTAAATTTAACATTTAGTATATCATTAATTATATTTTTACTACTAGTCTTACCATAACTACCTGTTATTCCAACTACTGGTATATTCATGCTTTTTAATTTTTTAAGTGCTTGATGTTTGTAGTGTAGATAAACACATTTTTCTACAGGTTTATTTATTACATTTGCAGTCATTACAACGAAATAGTTTAAATATGTCATAAGACCTAAAAGTGTATATGCATAAACTAAGTTGTCATAACTAAAGTTTACTACAAATGGAATAATCATTATAAAATATATCAAAAACATTGTAAATGATAATCTTTTTATTCTAGCAGTTATTACTAATGGTTTTTTAGCTATTTCTCTTTTCTTTCTATAAAGTAAGAATATTACTCCATAAAGTATTATAAATGCTCCTATAGTAACTCCTATATCAAAGAAGAGTGTGAGTACTATAAGTACAAATAAAATATCTGTATCATAGGCAACTTTTGTTATATTAGTAAGTACCCATTTAAAGTATCTATTATCATCATTATAGAAATTTTGTTGTAACATATGAAATGATTTTTTGGTTTTAAATATTGTAAATATTAAATATGGTATAAGTGAAATTAAAAATAATGTCATACTACTCTCCTCCTAAAAAGTTCTTTATTATGTTCACTGTTTGTCCTAAATTTTCTAAATATGCATAGTGGCTACATCCCTCATACGGGATAACTGCAGAATCACTTATAAGTTTTTCAAGTTCGTAAGCCTCTTCTACTGGAACTTCATTATCCATTGTACCCCATATAATTAGAGTTGGACATTTTATCTTCTTTACATCTTCTGTTATATCTAAGTTTACATGTTCAACTAGTATCTTTCTCATAAATTCACTAGCATTCTTATAATCTCTTGAACCTATATGTTTTTTAGCAAACCCTTCTAAATTCTTTAGTACAGGTACTTTTTTTAATTTTTTTAATATTTTAGTTTTAGTACTAAGTTTTTCTACTTCTTTTTTAAATGGACTTCCAAATACAACTAGTTTACTTGTTTTATACTTGCTAGCATATATTAAACTTACTTTTCCTCCAAATGAATGTCCTATCATTATTGGACTATCTACTTTAAGTTCATCGAGTAAACTCTTTATAGCAGCAGCATAATCATACATAGTCCATATCTCTTTAGGCTCAGGGCTATCTCCAAATCCTGGTAAATCTACTATTATTATTCTACCCTTTTTCTTTAATTTATCACCAAGTGGCTGCATCATACTAATATTTTGACCCCACCCGTGAAGAAATACTAAAGTATTTTCTCCTTCTCCATAATCTATATAATTAATGTCTGTATTATTTATGTGCTTTATCATTTAATCACCATTATTATTATAGCACATTTACATATAAAAAAAAAGAAATGTAAATTTATTTTTACAATTTCTTGCTTTTAGGATATCACATACCCTATTTTATATATTGAACAACATCTATATCTTCTTTAACATTACAGTATCTATTATAGTATTGTTTAGCTACCCACATAAGCATAATATTTCTTGTAATTTGTTTTTGATACTCTTCAAATGCACTACCAAATCCTGCTGGTTTATCTGCTTTTACTTTATCTTTATCTTCATCTTGGTATATAGCATTTACAAGTATATTATTATGTATTAAATTATTAGGGTCAAATGCTGCCATAGCACCCGTCCATCCTTGATGTGAAAAACTTCCTTTAGAAAATTCTGGAGGCGTGAATGTTTTTGCATATCCACCTGGATGCTTAACATATATACCTAAATTACCTTTATTTGATTGAGCAGAATTAGGGAATGTTATTTCTCCTAATCTTTCTAAGTATTTTTTATTTATATAATTTACACTATATAATCCTTTAGCAAGTCTTGCCAAATCATCACTTGTTGTAAATATTCCAGCATGTCCTACAGCGCCACCTAATATTCTTGATTTTGGGTCGTGTACTAAACCTAAAGTATTACCATTACCACTTAAATTATCACTTTTTGGATTAAACTCTGTTTCATTTAATCCTAATGGTTCTAATAAGAATATTCTCATTATCTCATCGAATTTCATTTCCTTATTAAAATGTTTTGATATTACTTTTTCTATAGTATCACTAATAACTATAGCTCCAAAATCTGTATATTTATTTTCTTCTCTTGTATTAGAAGTTAAATATAATGTTTTTAGCATTTCATATGCTTCTTCTTTTGTCTTCGCTTGAGCTACATTACCATTTGTTCTAAGTTCTCCACAAAGTCTAACTAAATCATTTAATGTAAAATCCTCTAAATTTTGAAAGTCTGGATTTATATCAGATACTTTATCATTAAGATTAATTAGTCCTTTAGATTCTAATTCAAAAAGCAAAATAAGTGTATATAATTTTGTAATAGATGCTGTATCGAACATAGTATCTTCATCTATTTTTAAATCCATACCTCTATTTCTTGTGCCTCCGATAAGTTTTAACTTATATTCACCATTCCCACTAAAATCAGGTAAATAAATACAAGTAGAAATACCAGAAATTAAACTTGTACCAAATTGGTTCTTTTGACTTAAAAAACTTTCTGTTTGTTCTTTTATTTCTTTTGCAATATTATTTAAAACTTCAGTTAAGTCCACATCTTTTTTAGTAGCATCTATACTTCTTTCTTTTAATTCTTTCAAATAATCTATCTCACTACCACTCTTGACTAGATTATCTAAAAGTTCATCAATTTTTCTTTCTCTATCCATAATATCAATCCCTCCGATTTGCGTTTTATAATACCATTTTTACACTAAATTGTCAAATTCTAGTAGACGATATAAAAGCCTCTATTATCTTCTTATTATACTCATCGTAATCCAGCATATTTTCTGGGTGCCACTGTATCCCTAACACAAATTTTTTATTTGGATATTCTACTGCTTCTATAAGTCCATCTTCTGAATAAGCAGATACTTTTAAATTACTTACTTTAGATAAATGATAATTGTGTCTACTATTTACATTTAGCTCATCTTTACTTACTATTTTCTTAAGCAATGTATCTTCAACAACACTAACTTTATGGACATATTTTTCATCCCTTTTAAAATGATTATCAACATTATTTTTAATTAGAGTACCATCATCATTAAGTCCCATTAATTGCATACCGCCACATATTCCAAGTATTGGCATATCTAATTCTAAAGCAGATTCATATATAAATTTATCGTATTCATATAACTTATAAGTACCTGGCATTATTATTCCATCACACATATTTAAAACTCTTTTTAAATCTTCTTTTTCATTATCAGTTAATCTATCCATATCTTTTGGTATAGATTTTTCATATTCTACATCTTGATTTGGAAGTATTAAAATTGGGATACCTCCACACTTTATAACACTTCTTCTAACACTTTCATAACAGCAGATAACACTATAGTCTTCACTAGCAACATCTGCTCTACCTACTATTCCTATTATTGGTTTCATATATTACCTCACTTTATTTTATTTTTTTCTAATAACTTATATATTACTTTATTATAAGCATTTTGATACATTATTTTATTTGTATCTTCTATACTAAAGTGTTTTAATAGTAAATCTTTAACTTCTTTAACTATATTACTATAATCAAATATTGATAATTCGAAATATTCAGGGTCTATATCACCACTAAATCTCATATCATCAGTAGATGTCATCACATTATCAACACCTACAATTTCAGATATATGTATTATGTGTCTTAAATATTCTTCCTTTTGCTCTTCTTTTGTTAAATTATGATTATCAACAACAAAGTTTCTATTTGAAAATACTCCAACTAAACCATTTACTTCTTTTATCTGTTTGAGTTGTGTATCAGTAAGATTTCTATTTCTATCACACAACCTTCTAGCATTTGAATGACTAGCATAACAAATCACTTCATTGCCTTGTTTTTGATTTTCTTTTATCACTTCTATAATACCAGAAAATGTATTTTTATTAGCATGAGATAAATCGATTCCTATACCAAGACTAATTGCTTTATTTAAAAATTTAATACCTTCTTTTGTTAATCCTTTATCTGTTCTATTACCAGAACCATATTTATTTTCATTATTCCATACAAGAATTATCGATTTAAGCCCTTCTTTGTATAACTCATCCAAGTCATCAATCGATAAGAAATCACAACCTTCTATACTATATATAAAATCGATATCTGGTAAATAATAATTCAATATCTTTTTTGATATTTTAAACATTTCTATTATAGAAACATTTTCATTATAATAATTATCGTCTAGTTCTTCTTTCATCTCATCTATACTCATGAAATAAAGATTAGCAAATATCGCTTTAACACTATCTTTATTATTGTGGATTTCTTTTGCTATTGCATCTATCTTAGTATAGTCATTTTTTAAATAACAAACATAGCATATTGAAAGTAAATCATAATGTGTATCAACCATTTTATCACCTCTTATTTTTTAACAAATAATCCCCCTTTAGGAGGATTATTCATTAACTAATGTCTCAGTACCTGTTTCGTATGCTTTAATTAGATTATAAGTTATAATTCCATTTGAAACATTAATCATTTCTTCTGCATATGCATTATATTTATCTATATAATCCATATCTATAGAAGATTCTAAGTCTAACTGTCTAAATTTCTCTTTTGAACTATTATAATATAGTTTATTAGTTATCCAGTTACCGCTTGGGAATACTACTACATTTTCATCAACACTAAATATATCGTTACCTAGTGCGTATTTAGGAGTAACTCCAAGCATATTTGAAAGTGTTGGCATAACATCTATCATACCCATAACCTCGGTGTGTTCCTGCTTATATTTATTTTTAAGGTCTTTAGACCAAATTATAAATGGAACTTCTCTATTTATTTCGTATGTAAAATCATCAATAGTACCAACAGTATCAGTTGGGTCTATAAGTACATCCTTGTAGTATTCACTGTTGTATAGTTTTCTAAATTCAGATGGTTTTAATTTACTATCGTGGTCACCATATAAAACTATTATAGTATCATCGAGTAACCCTTTTGCATCCAACTCATCCATAAGTTCTCCTATTGCCTCATCTGCATAGTGAACTGATTTTAGATAGTTACCAATCTTTGTTCCCTGTAACCTCTTCTACTTCATTAGTCTCTTCATTAACCTCAGTAGTTATATAATCTACTGAATATGTACTGTGGTCTTTAATATCACTAAATGGAGTATGATTTGTAAGCATTATGAGTGTACCATACCAATTGTCGTGTTTAGTATTTATATCTGCTATTTTATCTACTGATTGTCTAAAGAACGATTTATCTGAAAGACCAAAGCCTATTTCTTCATCTATTACATAGTCCTTAGTATAATAATAGAAATCATCATAACCTAAATATCTATATGTAACATTTCTATTCCAAGAGTCTCCAGTATTTGCATGCATTGAAAATGTATAATAACCTTCATCTTTTAATAGTTTTAAGATTGTTTCATAATCTCTATTAAAGTAATTCATAAATACTGTACCATTACTAGAAGGTAAGAGTGATGTTAAGAATGTAAATTCACTATCACTACTATTTCCTACACTCTCTTGTGAATAAAAGTTAGAAAAGTATATTCCTTCGCTTGCAAGTTTATTAAGATTTGGAGTAAGTTCTTCACCATTAAACTTAAGATTCATTGTAAATCCTTGTAAACTCTCTCCGTGTATAACTATTACATTTTTACCTTTAAACATATTTGTATATGCATTTTTTTCGTGTGTATTATCTACATTTTCATAATACTCTCTAAATGTTTTATATGCTTCATCATATCCAAACATCTCGTTTACAGTTGTTTTAATAGAACTAACAAGGTCATTAGTTTGATATATATATATACCAAATTCCATAACTATAGATGACCTATTCCACTGTTTTTTTAATCTTCCTATATCAGTAGATGTAAGCATTGATATAAAGAATCCTAAAACTATTAATGCGACTACTGTCATATTTAAAAATCTTATTTTACCTTTTTCAATCTCTTTTACTTTATCATAGTATTTCTTTCTTCTAAGTTGTATGTGTACAAAACAAAGAGTAAATATTTGCCACAAGAATATAAAGTCTTTTGGCTCTAATATGTTTTCAAAAACAGCATTAGTATAACCTTTTAACTCTCCTGCAGTTTTTAGAAGTGAGACAGAAGCGAATGATAAATAGTTACTATAATATACTGTATTTATTATACAGATAGTTGTAAATAACAAACTCCAAAATAAGAAATACTTAAATTGGTGTTTAGGCCTAATAAAATATCCAAATGCAGTAATTACAAGTAAAAATACTAAATCTGCTAGTATTGGTTTTAAAGCAAATACATTTCCAACAGTAAAAACTCTAACTAAAAAACCATTTATTAGCGAAGTTAATATAAATGTAGTCATAAGTATATTAGTCTTTAAATAATTTATTGCTTTTTTAAATCCCTTTTTAAAAGTCTTTAACATTTTTACACCTCTCGACTTAGTAATTATAACACATTCAAAAGTTTATTACAAATTTTCTATTACATAGTTATATAACTCTTCATTGATATCTTCTATACTTCTAGGTTCATTATTTTTACTACATTCTATAGTTTTAAAGTCATATAAGTCTGCTATTTCTTTATATGCATTTTCTGCAAGAAGTAAGTGTTCTTTTGATGCTTCGTGCTCATCTAGCCCTTCTTTCCTACCTTTTTTAAGTACAAGTGATACTTCATAAGGCATGTGCAAAAAAACTCTTATATCAGCACTCGGTAACTCTAGAAGTTCAAACTCTAGTTTTTCTAACCACTTATACATATCAAGTCTCTCTTTTTTATCCTTTATTTTACCACCTTGATGGGCTAGATTAGAATACATATATCTATCTAATATGACATTAACTCCACTATTAATTAGTTCCTCTATCTTATTTATATTATACTTTCTATCAGCAGCATAATAAAGTGATGATACTTTAGGATTTACTTCAGTTGCTCCCTCACTAAACCATCCTTTGCATATATATTCTTTTCCTAAATATGGTCCTCCTACAATCTTACCTGTTGGTGTATCATACTGTGGGAAGGATATTCTAACACATTGTATGCTTGTACTTTTAAGTTTTTCCACTAACATTCTCGTTTGTGTTTCCTTTCCACTACAATCAGTTCCCTCGATTACAATTAATTTCCCTTTCATAAAACCACCTATCTTAAATATATTATACGATTCAAATCTCAAAATGTAAATATAAATCTTATAGAAAAAACTATACCAAACGGTATAGTTAACTATTCTTCTTCTGAAATATTTCCTATCTGTAAAGCATCGTGACTATTAAAGTATTCTCTAACTTTTTTCTCAATTTCTTCCTTCTTATCAGGATTTTTCTTGAGCCAATCCTTTACATTTTCTTTACCTTGACCAACTTTTTCACCGTTATATGAATACCACGCACCACTTTTTTCAAGTATTTTAGCTTCTACTCCTAAATCTACAATTTCTCCTGTTATAGAAACACCTTCACCATATATTATATCAACAGAACATGATTTGAAAGGTGGAGCCATCTTATTTTTAACAACTTTGATATTTGTTCTATTACCAATAGAATCACTACCTAGTTTAATCTGCTCTCCTTTTCTTATTTCAAGTCTAATAGATGCATAGAATTTTAATGCCCTACCACCTGGTGTTACCTCTGGATTACCAAACATAATTCCAACCTTTTCGCGTAATTGATTTATAAATATTACAACTGTATTAGTTTTATTTACAACTCCAGATAGTTTTCTAAGTGCTTGAGACATAAGTCTTGCTTGAAGTCCAACATGTGAATCTCCCATCTCTCCTTCTATCTCTGCTTGAGGTACTAAAGCTGCAACTGAATCTATTACTATAATACTAATAGCTCCACTTCTAACAAGAGCCTCACATATTTCAAGGGCTTGTTCACCGTTATCGGGTTGAGATAATAAAAGTTCATTTATATTAACTCCAAGTTTAGATGCATATACCGGGTCTAATGCGTGTTCTGCATCTATAAAAGCCGCTCTTCCTCCTTTTTTTTGTGCTTCTGCTATTGCATGAAGAGCAAAAGTTGTCTTACCACTTGACTCAGGTCCAAATATCTCAATAATTCTACCCTTAGGATACCCACCTATTCCAAGTGCGATATCAAGTGAGATTGAACCAGATGATATAGTATCTATCTTTTGATTTTCGTGTTCTCCTAATTTCATTACAGAGCCTTTACCAAATTGTTTTTCTATATCAGCTAAAACTTGGTCTAAAGTTTTGTCTCCACTAATTGATTTAGCCATTTATTTTTCCTCCTTTAAGTTTACAACTACATTATACTAGATAAAAAAACGTTTGTCAATACCTTTTACGAACATTTGTATGAAAATTCTGTTAAAATATTTTTACAGAAATTAAAAAAGAGTAAAATTAATCACTCAGTTTTTTCTCATATATCTTTTCATAAGCACTTATTAACCATTTATTATCAACTTTTTGATATGTTATTAACAATATCTGTTCTATCTTTTCTAAGTTACTTCCACTTACTATTTTATCATTTACTGTTTTATAGCAAAAGCAGTTCATCGTAATTCTAAATTTTAGTTTATCTTTTTTAAATTCAGTAATGGAATAACCTATCAAATCTATTCCATCCGTTACATCGGTAAATCCTCTTTCTTTGAAATTTTCTATTTTATTTATATAAAAGTCTTTTATATATCCTGTAAGAACTCCATCTAAATCTGTATCAAAAGTTTTTAATTTGTTTTCTAAAGTTATATAAGTATCATATAGATTTGACATTAAACTATCTACATCTATACTACTATCTATTTTGTTTATCTCTTCTTTAGTTAAACTGTCTTTAAAAGTAAATGTACCATCTTTATTTTCATTTATAATATCCAAGCATTCATTATATTTCTTTCTTTGCTTTTGTTGAAACTTGCTAGCAACTATAATTGCGATAGAACACACAACTATTACTACTGATACTAAAGCAACAACAACTGAATTAACAACACCTATAGACATATCCTTACTCCTTTTATTCTATAATTATTTTATCACATATATTAAGAAAAAAAAAGAACTTTAATTCTTTTTGTGCGAGTTAATAAACAAATTAATTATAAAATAGAGTAAAATTCCATATATTACATTTATTATAAGTGAATTATATATACCTTCTGTTAATACAAATATATTAAAATTAGTATAATCTAATATAAATAAAAGTAAATAACTTATAGTTCTATAAAAAATAATTACTATTATATTTATAATGCTCGAATTTAATATATTATATTTTAGATAATTATATATAAATATTACTATCCCACTACAAATACCAAATGTAATAGTATTTATAAAAGTAGAATTAATAATTATATCGTAAAGTAATCCTGATATAATACAGACTATAAAATAGTTAGTATTGTTCTTTTTAAAAAGAGGATATACGAAAGTTATAGAGGTAAGAAGTAATAATGGAGTTAATATATTAGGTAATACATTTGAAAGTGCGAGTTCTAAAAATAGTGAGATTAAAATTACTACATAAGCCATTATTCTATAGCCTTTCTATTTAGTATAGTAACTATACTTATATTTTTAAAATCTGCACTTGGCGTTACCTCTACTATACTATTTAAGTCATACTCATCTTTTACTACCTTAGATACAGAGCCTATTAGTATTCCACTTGGAAAGTAATCAGTAAGTCCTGTTGTTGTAACTAAGTCTCCTTCTTTTATATTATCAGACTCTGTTATACCCTCTATTTTATATACATTTAACTCTTCATCGTATCCAGTTAAAAGTCCATATAAAAATTCGCCATTAGAATCTACTTTAACAGATATTTTGTTACTTATCTCATCACTTGTTAAAAGTTTTACTGTACTTGAGAAGTTACTAACACTAGTAACTCTACCTATTAATCCTTTTGGAGTTATTACTGCATCTCCTTTTTTTACTCCATTTCTCTCTCCTTTATCTATTACTATATTATTATACCAATACCCTACATTTCTATTTACTACTGTTGCATTAATATAAGTATATTCAGATAGTGTTGCATTCAAATCAAGGGTAGATTTTAAATCTGCAACCTCTTTTTGAAGTTCTTTTATCTCTGCATAGTATAGGTCAGTCTTTTCTACTTTTTCTTTTAAATCAGTATACTTTTTATATAAGTCTTCTTTTTCGTTATGTATATCTATTTCATCTTTTACAAATTTAATAGGTGTATAAAAAATCTTAGATATAAATGTAGTAGTATCTTTTATTGCCTTCTCAAAAAAGTTTAATTCTTTATCATCATCTATAGTATAAGATGTTATTCCAAGTAATAGTGCGAATACTACTATTAATATTATTATTACTTTTGCTTTACTCTTCTTTTTCATTTAATCACCTATTTTTATTATAGTACATAAACTCTTATTTTAAAAGTTAATATCGTCGTTTTCTAAAAAACTATAATAATTTTTCTTAGTTATTATGATGTGGTCTAAGAATTTAACTCCAAGTATTTTAGATGCTTCAACTAAGTTTTTAGTTATATCATAGTCCTGTTTACTTGGAAGTGGATTCCCTCCTGGATGATTATGTATACATATAATCGCACTAGCCCCAAGTAAATATGCTTCTTTAAATATTTCTCGTGGGTGGACTAAACTATAATTTACTGTGCCTATAAAAAGTAATTTATCTCCTATTACTTTTTTACCACTATCTAAGTATATAGCATAAAAATATTCTTGTAATTTATCTCCTATTTTATCTTTGTAATATTTATATACTAAATCAGAACTCGTCAGTTTTACATTTTTTATAGTATCTACTTCTCTATTTATTCTTTTACCTAGTTCTATTGCAGCAAGTAAATCACAAGATTTACTCATACCAATACCTTTTATTTCTTTTAAAAATTCTAAATTTATATCGTTTAATTTTTTTATGTTATCTAGTTTACTTAATACTTTAACTCCTAAATCTTTAGCTGACTCTCCTTTTGTACCTGTTTTAAATATTATAGCAAGTAACTCTTCGTTACTTAAATTTTCTACTCCATAATTTATAAGTCTTTCTCTTGGTCTATCTAAAGTTGGAATATCTTTTATTTTAACCACTAATTACTACCTCCTCATATTTTGTTAATACTTGACTTATAATAGAAGAAATCGCAGTATTATCGTTTGTACTTTTTAATACTTCATCATAGTTGACTAATAATTCTAAGAAATCTTTATTTGTAATACTAAATTTTTTTATAATAGTATCATATCCAAGGGATTTATATAGTTCAACTATCTTTTTTGCATTTTCTTCTATCTTTGTTATTCCTACATATACATAGTATAAATTATCTTGTTTAGTGTATACATAGTTTTGAAGTTCTATCGTATTTTCTTCTAAACTTTCTAAATTTGAAAATACCCCGTACTGGATAAAATATAACTCTTCTCCTATTCCTGATACTTTTATACCATTAAAGTCGTTATATTGTCTTAAGAAAAAATTAGATAGAAAAAAACCGATAACAATTGCAATTAAAAATGTTAATAAATATTTTTTCATATTATCACCATTTTTATTCTAGCTTAAGTTACGGTTTTATTTTGTCGAATTTTATTCTTCGCTATCTTTCTTTACTAATACTTCACGAGGTTTAGAACCATTTTGAGGTCCTACTATACCGCGCTCTTCTAGTAAGTCTATACATCTAGCTGCTCTATTATATCCTAAACGAAACCTTCTTTGTAAAAGTGAAGAACTAGCCTTACCTTGTTCGATTACAAAGTCTACTATTTCATTATATAAAGGTTCTTCGTAATCATCTTTACTATCCACCATAGTAGTTGCGCCTTTTTCTTCTTCATCCATAAGAAGTGTCTCATCATAGTGAGCTTTCTGCTCTCTACACACATAATCTACTATTGCCTTAGTCTCTTCTTCAGATATAAATGTACCTTGAATACGAATAGGAGCATTAGTACCTTGAGGTAGGAATAACATATCACCTCTACCTAATAGTTTTTCTGCACCTATCATATCTAGTATAGTTCTTGAGTCTATACCACTAGATACAGCAAATGATATACGAGATGGAATATTTGCCTTTACAACTCCTGTGATTACATCTGTAGATGGACGCTGAGTCGCAACGATTAAATGGATTCCAGCTGCACGCGCCATTTGAGTAATTCTCATAATAGAGTCTTCTACTTCTTTTGCAGCAACTAACATAAGGTCTGCAAGTTCGTCTATTATTACTACTATAAAAGGCATATGTTTTTCTTTTTCATCTTCAGGAAGTCCTTCGTTCTTTTTATCTATATAAGCATTATAACTCTCAATGTTTTTAGTTTGACTTTCCTCAAACACATCGTAACGCCTCTCCATCTCAGCAACTATCCTTTTTAAGGCGACATTTGCTCTTTTAGGGTCTGTTACAACTGGAGCAAGTAAATGTGGAACTCCGTTATATATTGAAAGTTCAACTTTTTTAGGGTCAACAAGTACTAGTTTTACCTCATCTGGTTTAGTACGCATAAGAATGGATGCTAGTATACTATTTATACAAACAGATTTACCACTACCAGTTGAACCAGCTACTAAAAGGTGCGGAGTCTTATTTATTTCCATCCACTGTGGCTCACCCATTATGTCACGTCCAAGTACAGCAAGTAGTTTAGAATTTGCTTTAGATTGAGGTACGCTAGCTAATACCTCTCTTACTGTTACCATAGAAATATTTTTATTTGGAAGTTCTATTCCTATTGTATTCTTACCTGGAATAGGAGCTTGTATACGCACATCTTTAGCTGCTAGAGCAAGGGCAATTTCTCTATTTAAACTAAGTATTTTACTTACTTTAGTTCCTGCTTTAATCTCTAGTTCGTACTGGGTTACAGCAGGACCTACATGAGTCGCAACAACATGCGCCTCTATTCCAAAATCTAATAAAACTTGAATAAGTATAGGTATATTATTTTTTATTAAAAGTTCGTTTTCTTTGTTATCAGTCTTAGTTGGTTTATTAAGTAAAGATATTGGAGGGAATGTATATTTTTTATTTGTTACTTCACCTTCAGTACTATTAACTACTACAACGTCTTTAACTTCCTCTTCTTCTTTTTCTTCTACTACTTCTTCTTTAGGTTCTTTTTTATGTTTATGTTTTTCACCCATATGAGAGGCTACTGATTTAACTCCATTACCAGTTTTCTTAAGTATTTCATATAGTGAAAGACCAGTATAGATTATTACTCCACATATTATTAAAGCAACACATATAAATCTTGCACCTGAAAGTGTTAAAAGGGTTGTAAAAATACTTATAAATATCGCACCTATTACTCCTCCACCAGTTTCAGGAAACCATGCATTTTCATTAATACTTTTCATTACATTATCTATTGTAACTTTTATTACATTCATTCCATCTTTTATTAGGTTAAATTTATCAGGATTTATACCTTCTGCTTTAATGTATGATGAATGAAGTAAAGTTAAAACACCTATTGCTATTACAAAAAGTCCTATAGTCTTTCCTGTTAATATTTTAGGTATTTTTCTTTTTACTATAATATAACAACCTAAGGCACCGACAAAAATCAAAAATAATGCCCAGAGTGTTCCAAACAAGAAACATGAAAAACCTTTTATAAAATCTGCAACTGGACCAAAAGGGCAAAGTCCTATAATAGCAACTAATACAAGAAATATTCCTTTTAATTCTACTATATAACCACTTGGCTCAGCATTTTCTTCTTTTCTTTTTTTCTTTTTCATAGTGCCTCCTTAGTCTCCATAAACATTATATCATATTTTTTGACAAAATTAATTATAAAATGTTAACAATTTTATTTATTATTTTTATAGTTGCAAGCATGGCTACTCCCTCTTCTGTAAATACTCTTGAATTTTTATATCTTCCACCTTTTCCATCTATATTTTTTGGTCGAAATTTTCGACTAAAAACTTTTTAGCCTCTTCGTCAGTTAATTTCCAACTAAATCTCTCTGGAAGTTTTAACGGCTTATTTTTACTTCTTCTATTTCATTCATTTAACCGCCTCTACTATCTTTTTTAAATATTCTTTATCTTCAATCTTAGTTATTCCAAAGCATTTTTTACCTAAATCTTTTAAGGACGCTCCTATGTGGTACAAAGTATCATCTACAATCATAAATCTATCATGAAATATATTTGAGTATTTTATTGTTAAGTTTGGATATTGTTTATTAAATTTATTTATATCCAATTTAGTTAAATAATGACTGCTCGTAACAAGGGTTACATCTACATTCTTTTTCTTATAAACTAACATATCTAATATACTTTTATCTATGTAATTATCTATTATAATTATCCTTTGCGTAGCCTTTTTTATTAATTCTATTATTAAACTATAAGCATCATATATCTCACCATTAAAGAATATCTTTTGACGTTCTATTCTTCTTGGTTCTAATGCATCAAATATTTTTTCAAAATTTTCATCATACTCTAACATTTTTATCTCAATATTATTTATTCTTTTAAAAATATCCTTGTTTTCATTTATAAACTTTCTCATAGCTACAAAAGCTCTCATTATATCAACACTTACTTTTGAAGCAATATGAGTATGAATTACTGTTGCAAGCATCGCAACACCTTGCTCAGTAAATACATGTGGTAAATATTTTGAATATTGTCCTCGCTTTAATTCTAAGGTCCCATTTTGGGACCTTAGAAGTTTAACTTCATCAAAGGTTAATTTAAAACAAAAATCATCTGGGAATTTTTCTTTATTTCTATTTATTGCTTGATTAATTGTTTTAGTTCCATTTTTACATTCATAAAGTCTTGCTAAATCACTATCCAGCATTACTTGTTTTCCTCTTACTTCGTATATTAGATTTTCTATTTTTACATCTTTTATTTCGTTCATTCATTACCTCCTATATATATCATACGACAAAACTTTTTGATTTCCTTTTTTTAAACAAAAAAAATTGCATTTTTTTGCAATTTTTATACTTTGTTATTTAAAATATCTTCAATTATGTTTGATACACTACTATATTCTTTATGTGCATACTTCTTTACTTCATCTATTGAATTTTCCATACAAAATCCATTAAATTCTTTTATCATTTTTATATCACTAACATTATCACCTATCGTATAAACATCATTTTTATCAACTTTCTCAAGTTCAGATACAAATTTAACAGCATCATATTTACTAACACTCTTATCAACTACTTCAATTGCCTTATTCTTAGCAACTGGAAATATATTTATTTTATCTTTATATTTTAGTAATAACTCAGTAATCTCTTTTGCATCTTCTTCCGTTTCATATCTAGCATGAACTTTCGTTAAATTACTATCTTCTAAAGTTAAATCACTTTTAAATCCAGAACATGCAAAACTATCCGCTATTTTCTTTGTCTTTAAAATTTTTACTATATCATTTTTTAAGTCGTTATCTAATTCTACATTATATATTATCCTATCATCTTTAAGTATAGTTGCGCCATGATTAATTATCCACCAATTACACAAAACATTTGTTATTTTAAAACGTTCATACGACCTACCAGTTGCAATTATAAATATATTATCTTTCATAAAACGTTTTGATGCCTCAATATTTTTGTTAAAATCTTCTTTATTCAAATAAAATGTTGCATCATAATCACTTGCCAATATTTTCATATAGTCACCAACCTAACTAAGAAAAAAGGATTAAACACCCTCTATTTCTTCTTCTATTCTAATAAGTTCATTATATTTACAAATTCTATCAGTTCTAGACATAGAACCTGTCTTTATTTGACCTAAATCAAGTCCTACTGCAAGGTCTGCAATAGTAGTATCTTCAGTCTCACCACTTCTATGTGAAATAACAGTCTTATATCCATTTTTACGAGCTAATTCTATTGTTTCTAAAGTCTCAGTAATAGTACCTATTTGATTAACTTTGAGTAAGATTGCGTTACCTGCACCCATATCTATTCCTTTTTGTAAACACTTTTTGTTAGTTACAAATAAATCGTCTCCTACTAATTGAATTCTATCGCCTAATTTTTGAGTAATCTTTTTGAAACCTTCCCAGTCATTTTCATCTACCGGGTCTTCTATAGATATAATTGGATATTTAGTAATTAATTCTTCGTAGTACTCTATTAGTTCATCTGTATTTAAGGTTCTTCCTTCACCTTTAAGTACATACTTACCGTCTTTATAAAACTCTGATGCAGCAACATCTATTGCTATATTAACATCAACTCCAGGAGTATATCCAGCTTTTTTAATAGCTTCAATTATAAGTTCAAATCCTTCTTTATTGCTAGATAGATTAGGAGCAAAACCACCTTCATCTCCAACACCAGTTGAAAGTCCTTTTTCATTTAATACTTTCTTTAAAGTATGAAATACTTCAGAACCTACTCTAACTCTTTCTTTTATAGTATCTCTTTCAAGTATTATCATGTACTCTTGAAAATCTAGGTTATTATCTGCGTGAGCACCTCCATTAATTATATTCATCATTGGCTTTGGTAATGTCTTACCATTTCCTATATATCTATATAATGGTTTACCCTCACTAATTGCTTCTGCACGCATAGCAGCCATAGATACACCAAGTATTGCATTTGCGCCAAGTCTTGATTTAGTCTCTGTTCCATCTAATTTAATCATTGCATAATCTAGTTCCTTTTGGTCTTTTGCATCCATTCCAACTACTAAATTTTTTAGTTCATTATTTACATGTCCTACTGCATTTAGTACACCTTTACCCATATAACGAGAGCCTCCATCACGCATCTCTAAGGCCTCTCTTTCACCAGTTGAAGCTCCACTAGGTACTATTGCTCTACCAAGTGTGCCATCTTCTAGTATTACATCAACCTCTACTGTAGGATTACCTCTTGAATCTAATACTTCTCTTCCTTTTACATCTTTAATTTTCATTTCAATCTTCCTTTCATTTCATTATCATCTATATCAGTATAAATACTTTTCATATCGTAATTATATTGACTCCTTCTTTGTAATTTATTATCCACTATAGAAAACTCATCTAAAACTCTATACTGCTTTTTATCATCTGAAATACACAGTCTAGTTATAAGCATATCTACTATTATTTTATCACTATCTAAAAACATATCTGCTTCAATAATTCTATTTTCTTTTATTTTATCTCCTATTGTAAGTGAGCCATTTACTTTTATTTTATTTCCTTCTTTTTTAAAACTCATCTCTACAATTTCACAAATTTTAGAGCCATCTATAACATGATTTGTATCACATATATCTTTACAATGTTTAATAATATTTAAGTAATATTTCCCATCACTTTTATCTATGTCGTGAAATCTATAATACTGTTCATTTAATATTTCCTGCTCATGACTTAACATATAATCACTCCTCACAAGTTGCACCAATAGCCTCATAGTATTTTTTCGCACCACTAGTTGTAAATCTATTTGATACTACATAATTCTTATCTAAATAACCTTCTCTAACCATTTTTTTTATATCTGCAATATTAAAATCTATAACAGTATTTATACTAACATATTCTTTATTCCTTTTTATATTGTAAGTAAATCCACCATATAAATCATTTGAATTGCTATAAGTCAAATCGTTAGATTCTTCAAAATAATCTAGAACACTCTTATCATTAGATGTATATTTTTCATCTTTTTCTATTTTAGTTACATAACTTTTATTATAATATATTTTATAAGTAGCATTTAATTTATAATTTCCTTGTGTATTATCGATATTATTAGTACAAGTTATATATTTTTCTTTACCACATCCACAAATTAATAATACTACTAAAATACTAGACAATTTAATTAACTTTTTCATTTAATCACCTTATTAATTTCTATTTTAGAATTCATAAGTCTTTTTATAAGTTTTATATTTGCTCTTGATTTACTATCTACATTTAAAGATATATCAACTACTTCCCATATAGCTACCCAACCTGCTATAACTATTATTTCTTTTATAACATTATAAAATATAAAACCTGAAATGATTAAAAATATAACTCCAATCATTAAAAACATTACTTGTTTCATATCTAGTATCATATCTAGTTTTCTTGTTTCATTACTAATCTTAAGTAATCCATCTTTAATTAATGATTCTATATTTTTTATATCTAAAGTTGTATTTATAGTTATTTTTATGTCTCCTTTTGTATATCTTGCCTCATTAATTAAATAATCTAGTAAATCTCTTGATACATTATCACTATACTTATCGTATAAATCTTCTTCATTTTTTAAATTAACTATTATATTTTTCATATTTCACCTAAGATAATTATAAGGTTTTTATAGAAAATAATCAAGATTATTCTTTTCTAATTTCTATAATATCGTCTTTTTCTAACTCACCTATTAATAACGAACTATTAGGATTATGTTTTAAAGAGTTTTCTATAACCTTTTTTTCATCATAATTAGCATAACAATATTTACAGAAGTGTTTACACGTATTATACACTCCTATATCTACCATATTTACACAGTGACAGTATTTGTTATTGCGTGATGTCCACCTTTTAAAGTTTGTCTTTCCTGTTAATTTAAAGGCTAAAGAAGCACTAATACAATCATCTTTTATAAATCCATATTCTTTTAAATTATACTCTTCACTACATGTTTGAACACTCATGCCATTTTCTTTCGCGCTTTTACTAAAGTTAAGACCTATTTTCTTATAATCATCTAAAGTAAACTTTTTTATATTTAATACTTCTTTATTATTTTTAACATTCTTATATTCATCTATAAATGATACTATTATATGTTTTACATATCCCTTTAGTAGTTTACACATCTTATCAAATGCTTTTATGTGATAATCTAAAGTATATCTCTCATTTATAAATATTGGGTCATATCTAACATATACATTATCTATTCCTATAATATCAGATATTTTTTTAATTGCTTCTATTATATTACCTTTTGAAGGTACATTTGGTTCTATATCTTTTTTATATGGAGTAAGTGTGATATGAAATATTATAGGCTTGTTTATATCTTTTAAGTATTTAATACATGGAATAGGATTTTTACTACAAAATAGTATTGCATCTACATCATCAAAATAAATTCTACTAACCTTTTTAGGATAAAAAGGATTTCTTACATCTATAAAGCCAACTTTATATTTATTCATAAACCATTTGAAATAGAATGCAGGAATATCTGTTCTACCACTAACGTTTAAAATCATTATACTCACGCTCTATCCAAGTCATTATAAGACTTACTATATAATCTTTTTCTTCTTTAGTTAATTCTTTATCTTTAGGGATATTGTGCCATTTAAGTATACAACCTCTACAACATGTAGCTGTTGCGTGCTGTCCAATAAACGTTGGATGACCCTTCATTGGAGTTTGTTTTCCATCATTTGGTATATAACTTTTAGAAATTCTTTCATCTATAAACTTTATGGTATGATTTCTTATTTCATCTAATCCTTTTTTATCTATATATTCTATATCACTTTTCTTTAGTTTAAAACTACTTCTAAACTTAGATTTAGATAGTTTATTTAATACACACTCTATATTCATTATACCACCTACCAAAATAGTAGCACATTTTTAATCTATATACAACAAAAAATAGATATACTAATATCTATAAATTCATTTTAATATTTTTATAAATTAAACTATTAAACATCTTTAATCTAAAATTAAAACTATCTCCGTGTTTTGAATAAGCAATAAAACTATTCCAAGATAGTATTATTTTATTTATATTTAATTTATTCAATCTATATAGTTTATTCCACACTTTTATATTCTTCTTTATTTTGTATTTACTTCTTTTTCTGATTAGTTTATGTGTTTCATATATTATATATCCGCAAAAGTTTATGCCCATACTAGATTTATAATATCTACTCTTACTATTTAATTCTAATCTTAATTTATTATTTAAAAAATACTCTATTCTTTCTTTTATATACCTACACTCATCCTTTGATTTTAATAATATTATAAAATCATCCATATATCTAATATAGTATTTTATTTTTAACTCTTCTTTTATATATTTATCTAATTCATTTAAATATATATTAGCAAAATACTGACTTGTATAGTTACCTATAGGTATACCTATATCAAGATTATCTTCATATATAAATATTTTAGTTAATTCTAATAGTTTAATATCACTTATATATTTCTTCATTATATTAAATAATATATCTTTATCTATATTGTAAAAATATTTTTTTATATCACATTTAAGTACATAATAATCCTTATATAATCTTTTCATTTTTCTCATATACTTCTGTGTCATATTTACTGAAAATAGTGTTCCTTTATCTTCTATACAAGCACAGTTTGTATAGATAAATCTAGGTACTATAAATGGTTTTATAAACTCTTCTATATACCACTGCTGTACTATTCTATCTCTAAATGGTAAAGCCTTTATTACTCTTTCTTTAGGTTCATATATAGTAAATGTTCTATACTTACCTTGTTTATATTTATTACTCTTTAATTCGTTTAATAAATTTGCTATATTAGTTTCTAAGTCTACATTAAATTTAAGTAAATCTTTCTTATTACCTTTATTCTTACTTGCCCTATTATAGGCACTCATTAAATTATCAAAAGTTAATTTATCATAATAACTATTCTTTATTGTTTTACACATGCCCTAATCCAACCACCTAATAAATTAGATATATTAGCTAACTTCTTACTCCATGCTTCATAATTCTTAGAACTAATATATTTTCTTTTCTTAGATACTCTAATTAATACTTTAATCATTTTTAAATCTGTATCTAAATTGCTTAATATTGAAAGTCTTTTACTTCTATCAATAGTTTTTTGAGAATTAATAATACATTCCATACCACTATAAGTAATATTCTTTATCTTAGATACTAAAGAATATTTTTCTACTTTAGGATATTTAATTGTTATATTTTCAGTATAATATATAAGTTCTAAATATTGTTTATATATTATTAAACCTTCTAAATCATTCATTTATATACTCACTCAAATCTTTTAATATATTTAACGATTCAATTGGAGTTATTCTATTTATATCTATATTTTTTATTTTACTTATAATACTATCTATATCAGTCTTTTCTTTATTTATTACTTCTATATCTAAATTTAAATTATTAAATATTTCTATATATTTATCTAAAGAATTACTAGGAAAACCACACTTTACTATATCGCTTGTTAAATTAGTTAATTTTAAAGTGGTTATTTTACTAATATCTTTCGCATCACTATCTATGAATATATAAAACTTACCACTTTCAAATAAATACATCTTACTATTATCACTACTTTTTAATTTTAAATACTTATCATATAACTTACTCATAAAAACCTCTCACAATCAAACAAAAAGGTAGTAAAAAGAATCTACTACCTTCCCATATATTCCCATTTTCATCATTTTACTACTCACAGGAATAATACTATTCATATTTTCATTTAACCGAAGTTAAATAGGAATTAAACTTCTACGATAAACCATACTGAATATAGTCCTTGAACTATACTAACTGATAGACTAAATACTTATTGTAGTAGGGCGAAAACAACACGGAACGAATTGTTGCTGTTACTATTGCCATTGTTGTTGTTGAAGTTGAACACGCCCGCATTGGACGTATTGTTACCCCAGCATTTGAACCACGGATTGCTAGTGGAAACAAAGTTAGCGTTTTACAGTTTAATCCCTTTGTGCCTAATTCCATTATGAGAAATAGGCACGGGTGGGAACTGTCTTTCTAACACTCCGTGTCGAAAGTTAGTCCCCATCCGCGTATATAATTTATTCTATACTATAATTTATACACGCGACCTTATTTTTTCGGCCGTGTCACTCTCAAAAAAGAGTGAGAGTGACACATACACGTTCTTAATTTATTTTTCATACTACTCGCTTTATAATTTAATGGATATAGAGCAAGTTCGACTTCACTTACGTTCGTCTCACGTAGTTGGGGCGAAAACAACACGGAACGAATTGTTGCTGTACCTATAGCCATCGTAGAAGTTGAAGTAGAACACGCCCGCACTGGACGTACCGTCATAGCGGCCCCCGCGTATGAACCACGGATTGCTAGTGGAAACAAAGTTAGCGTAATCACCGTACCAGCCACTAGTTTCTCCTAAGGCATGTCCTTTATATGCTACATTATTTTTGTCTGTATCTGTATATGCATCAAAATATTTTGAGTCTGGTTGACTTGCAAATTTTGCATAATCTGTACTTGACGTTGAACCCCATTTAGATAGATTTGCAGTCGTTAAATATCCCATTACATATTCCCATGCTCCTCCACTCATATCATATACGCCATATATGTTGCCTGTTGTTGAAGCTTTTACTCCACTTGTCCCATCATACTTGTTTTGTGGAGTTGTACACGTACTAGCAGAATATGATGCACTTACTTCATCTGCTCCTATTCCCGTTATATAACTTGAACAGTTATTTATATATACTTCCTTATTTGCACCTGTATATGCACCATTCCCATATTTACCATATTTACTTTGGCTTAAGTATGCCACTGCTCCCCATTCACTATTCTTTGCCATATGGCTATCTCCATTACTTTTTAATGAGTCATTAAACTTTTGAGCTGTTGCAAATTGTGTACTTACATTTTGGTTTTTCAATGATTCTTGATTTGGAAGTATTGTAGGATTATCTCCATTTCCCGTTGTCTCAAACTTTCCTACCCATATTCCACTTAATTGTGTTCCTCCAAAATTAAAGGCTGGATGCACTGTATATCCTTCTGTTGCTCCTGTTGTATCTTTAGCTATAAAGTTTACTTCTATTTCTCCAGGTAAATTTTTATTAGTACTTCCTTTTCCAAATTGACCATCTGTAGTATCTATTTTATATTCATATCTTGGTATCCATACTAACATGGCTTTTACATCTGTCTCTACATTTATTGTTGTTCCAGGCTCTGTTTTACTCTTTCCTGAATCACTTAGTATAACTGCGTTTGCCCACTCTTGGCTTTCATAGTTATACCACTCACTAGTAGTATCTGCTATCTCCCAGTGGTCTGTTTTATATACTATTGGTGTTAACGAATCCATAAGCTCTGGTGCATTTGCCCCACTACTATCTACATATTCCTTATCATCTTGTGATTCATCACTTCCATCACAATAACTTAAATTGCTTTCTTTTACTTTTCCATTATCAAGCGTTATTGAACCTCCACAAGGTTTAGTACCATTTACTTCTACTATTAATTCAACATTACTTTCACCATTTTTACATGTTAAATTACCATCAGATTTAACTGTACATGTTGTTGGATTAAATTCACTTGTAAAATTTTCTTTTACTATTGCATTTTCTACTGCATCTATGTATAACTCTTTACTCCTCTCTAAACTTTCTTTTTTTGCATCTCCGATTATATTTAATATAATTGGTACTGCAATAAGCGCGATTATTGCTAGTATTACTATTACTGCTAATAATTCTATAAGTGTAAAACCATTCCTTTTCATACTTTCCTCCTTTATTGTTCTACTCCTATATTATCTCATACCCCCCCCCCC
>CANRBR010000010.1 GCA_947628915.1 uncultured Bacilli bacterium
GATTATCTTGTTCTGTCTTTAACGTATCATCGAGTGCAGATAAATAATAGTTCATTTTTCCTGCATATTCTGGTATAAATTTTTTGTTTTTAAGTTCAATTGCAACATAACAATGCAGCTTTGTATGATAAAATAATAAGTCAATAAAATTTTCTTCATCATTAACCGTAACTCTATATTGATTAGCAATAAAACTAAATCCATTTCCTAATTCTAACAAAGTCATTTTAATTCTATCTATCATTGCCTTTTCAATATCATTTTCAACAAAATTCTCACGTAGGGCCCCAACATCAAATATATAAGGGTCTTTCATAATTTCTTTTGCTAAAGAACTTTGTGGTTGCAAAAGTGTTAGTTTAAAATTATTAGGTTTGTCACCAAGAATTTGTCTTTTATATGCATCTCTTTTTATTTGTGTTTCTAAATAATCATAACTCCAACCATTATTATAAGTTTCTTTTATATACCATATTTTTTGATTATAATCCTTAACTCGATGCATGATTATTATATTATGTGACCATGGTATTTTATATGAATATTCCTTCAATTGTTCATTATCTTTTACAGATAAATAATACTTCTTCATGTCACGAAGATTTCTAGGAGAATAACCCTTTGCATCAGGAAATTTAAGTTTTAATTCAATCGACATTTCGTTTATAAAATTGTTACCATATTCACTGTTTTCGTATATAATTTTACCAATATAGAAATATAACTCCATTACACTAGCATTAGCATTTTCAAATATTTCTAACTGTGTTTGTTGGATTTTAGTTACGATTTTATCTATAGCAATCTTGAAATCATTTAATTTAATTTCTATCATATTTAAACCTCCTCGTACAATTTGGCAGACGCATCTGCCAAATTATTAAATTTTATTTTGATTTCAATTTCAGTTGGTCACAAAATGTGATCAACTGACTTTCATCATTTTTCCCCTATTTTATTCTTTAAGTTATTGCCATCATTACGTTTATCTATATATCTTCTTTCCTACAAAATAATTATATCATTAATACATATGTTTGTAAATATTTTTACGAAAAATAATATACAATTAGTATATTATTTTCCTAGACAAAACTGACTAAACAACTGGTCTATAAGTTCATCAGAATATGTCTCTCCTATTATTTCTCCTAAAGTATTCCATACATTTTTTAAATCTATTTCTACCATATCGACTGGCATGTTTTCTTTTATTGCTTTTTTGACATCTTCAAGAGAATTCAAACACTTTTTTAAAAGAGATATACTTCTCGCACTACTAAGATAAGTAAAATCACTTGTATCAATTTTTTCTAAATTAAACATCTCTTTTATTTTATTCCTTAACTCATCTACTCCAATATCATCTTTTATGGACATCTCTATATAATTATCAAGCAATTTTAAATCTATTTTTCTATTTAAATCTATCTTATTTACGATAATTATATGGTTTTTATTCTTAATTTTCTCAAGTATTTCTTTTTCTTCTTCAGTGATGTTTTCATTATTATTAAGTACATAAAGTATTAAATCTGCTTCGTCTATTAAGTCTAAACTCTTTTTAACTCCTATGCTTTCTACTACATCACTAGTCTTTCTAATACCAGCTGTATCTAATATATTAAGCATTATTCCATCTATTTGAACACTACCTTCAACTACATCACGAGTAGTTCCAGCAATATCAGTTACTATCGCCTTATCTTCATTAAGAAGTCTATTTAGTATACTACTTTTACCTACATTAGGACTACCTATTATAATAGTTTTAATACCATCTTTTACTATTTTCATATCTTCTGATTTACTTAATATATCATTAATTTTTAAAGTTATATCCCCTACACTATCTAGAATTTTTTTATTTGTCATCTCTTCTATATCTTCATACTCTGGATAGTCTATATTAACCTCTATATTAGCAAGTATTTCTATTATCTTTCCTCTTAAATCTTTAATAAGTTTAGATACTTCTCCGTTTACTTCATTCATCGCTATTTTCCTAGACTTTTCTGTTTTAGCATTTATTAAATCCATAACACCTTCTGCTTCTATTAAGTCTATTCTACCATTTAAAAATGCTCTTTTAGTAAACTCACCTGGCTCTGCTAATCTACATCCATTTAAAAGTAATAATTCAAGTACTTTATTTGTAATAGCAATACCACCGTGTGTATTTATCTCTACTACATCTTCACGAGTAAATGTTTTAGGAGATTTCATAACACTCACTAATACTTCATCTATATAAGTATCTTTATCTACAATATGCCCATAATTAATGGTATGAGAATTTACTTTCTCTAAATCATTACCTTTAAATATTTTATTTACTATTTTAATTGCATCATTTCCGCTTACTCTAATTATAGATATCGCACCTACTCCAAGAGTTGTTGAAATTGCAGTTATTGTATCATTCATAATATCACCAACGCAGTTATTATATCAGAAAACAAATAAAAAATATACCATATTTGGTATATTATTTCTCTACATATCGTATAACTACATATCTATTAGGTTCCTCGCCAAAACTTTCAGTTTCAATATTATAATATTCACTAGCAATAGAATGTACTATTCTTCTTTTATAAGAATTCATTGGGTCTAATTTTATTTCATCTTTTGTTCTCATTACATCATTTATTATATTTTTTATGTCTTTTTCAAAAAATCTTTCTTTTTTTTGTCTATAATTAGATGCATCAAGGTTTACTTTAACATTAAATTTGATTTGATTAGAAAGTGTTTGCCTAATTAAATTTTGAAGTGATGTTAAAGTTCTACCATCCTTACCTATTAATATAGGATTATTATTTGAAAACATTTTAACGCTAAATACATCTTCGTCTTCATTTATTTCAATCTTAGTATCTAAACCCATTTCAGTAGTAACTTTTTCAAGATATTCTTTAATAAAATTTTTAATATCTTCTTTTTTTACTACTTCCATTACATATTTATTTTCCTCTTCATATTCTTTAGTTAAAATTTCATTGTTATAAACATCTAATTCATCTAGACATTTTAATCTGCACTTTTCTTCATTTTCATCTTCAAACTTATAAACTTGTACCATAATTACTTACTCCTTTTAACTAATAAATTTTGTATTATTGTAAATAAACTATTAACTACCCAATAAATAATGATTGCTGTTGACATACTAAATGATGTTATGAATATCATTACTATCATTATATTAAACATTAAATTCATCTGTTTCATTTGATCATCTGGCATTGTTTTCCTATTCATCTTAAATGAGAAATAAGTAACAACTCCAACTATGATTGGTAATACTAAGTAATACCACGCACCACTTTCAGCTCCTGCAAGAGGTGTCATTCCCATGTGTAATCCCAAGAATTTATTTTCAAATAGAATTGGCAATCTATAGAGTGCTTCATAGAAAGCAAAGAAAAGTGGTATCTGAATAAATCCAAGCAAACATCCTGATACTGGATTTATTTTAAATTCTTTATATACTGCCATCATTTCATTTGATTTCATCATCATTGATTGTTGATCTGTTTTATTTGCATACTTCTTCTCTATTTTATCAAGTTTAGGCTTTGCTTTTTGAATATTTTCTGATTGCTTTAATGATTTAATAGTAAATGGCATTAATATTAATTTTATTAGAATCGTAGTTACTATGATTGCAAGACCATAACTACTCCATAAAAGTTTACCTATATTTACTATTACCCAAGCAAGAGGTTTTACAAATACGCTTGTCCAAAAAGTTTCGTATCCACCTTCTACTACTGATATTTCTGTACAAACAGGAAGTTTATCTATATCTAACATATTTTTTGTTTTCTTTTCAAAATCTTTTTTAGATATATCTCCTGCTTCTAATTTTTTTTCAAAGTCTTCCCTTTTCTTTTCAAGTGCCTTGATATATGTATCTTTTAATGCTTCAGGTCTACATAATATATTTTCTACTAATACTTGTTTTGTAGATTTATCTTGAACTACCTTCCCATCTGCATCTTTTAATTGCTTAGTACACCCAGTTAGTAATAAAAGTGTTGCCAGTACTGCAATTAATACTTTTTTATTTTTTTTCATCGTTATTCTCCTTTATCAAATTAAGTTGTTTTAAAGCAAATAATAAATTTTCTTCTCTTTCTTTAAAAGTTCGTTCATTAATTCCTCTACCAACTATTATAATACAATTAAAGTTATTTTGATAGTCTTTTTTGTCAATTATAGATTTTAACTGCCTTTTTACTTTGTTTCTATTAACCGCATTACCTATCTTTTTTCCAACTGATAGTCCAAACTTATATAAATCATTAGTATTACTTTCTAAATAAATAATGTAATCCTTATATTTATATGGTCTATTATTTTTGATTATTCTATCAAAATCTCGACTATTTTTTAAAATGTTTATTTTTTTCATAACATCATCCTTTAAAAATAAAACCACTGACGAATCAGTGGAATATTAATGAGATAAAACTTTACGTCCTTTTCTTCTTCTATTATTAACTATTTTAGTTTTCATACGAGCCATAAAACCTAATTTTTTACTTTTTCTATGATTATTTGGTTGATATGTTCTTTTCATTCTAACACCTCCATTGCTATAATTTCTGCTTGTCTAATAAATTATATATATTTTTTATGGTTTTGTCAATTATTTTTTTACTTTTTATTTGATACATCCATTAAATATTAATTTAAAATAATTTCCCGGGAAATAATTTAATATAGAGTTATGAACAAAATTGTTTATAACTTTTTTATTTAAAAATTTAATTATGAACAAAATAATGCACTTATGAACATAAAGTTATAAATGTTTACATGTCACAGTCGATAAAATTATGAACATTTTTGTTGATAATTATTAAAATACTATATAAATAAACAATTTTTAATGTTTAAAAGTGTTGTTGATAACTAAAATTTAGAAATTTTCAACAGTTTTTTAATTATTGTAGTATGTGCATAACTAAAATTTTGTCGTTTTTTATAATTTATGCACGCATTTTTATTGTTTTTAGTTTAAAAATATTGTAAAATATATGTGTATAAGTTTTTAAGGAGGTAGAATTATGGATTTAAACAATATCTGGAATTCATTTCTTGAAAAGATAAAATCTCAAATAGCAGATATTTCTTATGAAACTTGGTTTGCTGAAACTAAGCTAATAAGTTTAGATAATAATATTGCTACCGTAATAGTTCCTTATCAGGTTCATAAAAAAAACTTAAGTGAAAACTACAGCGATATAATAGAGGAGACATTTACTGAAATAACAGGAACTAACTTTAAATTCAATTATGTTATAGAAGAAGAAGTAGAAAATAATATAACAGAAAATAATGAAATAATAGGGGTACCTAACAATGAAACATATGAAACTAATCTAGACCCTAAATATACCTTTGAAAACTTTATGATTGGACCTAGTAATAAATTTGCTGCAACAAGCGCACTTGCCGTTGCTGAGCAACCAGGTAAGATGTATAATCCATTATTTATATATGGTTCAAGTGGGCTAGGGAAGACACATCTTATGCACTCAATTGGAAATTACATAATTAAAAACAGTAATAAAAAAGTATTATATATAACTTGCGACGATTTTGTATCAGATTTCGTAGATATGTGCAGAAAAAATACTAGTTCTAATAATATTGAGGCAATTAAACAATTTAAAAATAAATATAGAGATATAGATGTACTTATGATAGATGATATACACAATTTAGTAGGTGCGACAAGCGCTCAACAGGAATTTTTCAATACATTTAACGAACTATATAATAATGAAAAGCAAATTATAATAACATCTGATAGGTCTCCTGATGATATAAAAAAATTAGAAGAGAGATTAAAAACAAGATTCAACTGGGGACTTCAAGTAAATATTTTACCGCCTGATTTTAAACTTAGAATGTCTATATTAAATAAGAAGATAGAAAATAACGAACTAGTAGGGGTCGTACCTGAAGAAGTTAAAGAATATATAGCTGGAAACTGTGTAGGCGATGTGAGAAAACTTGAAGGTTCACTAAACCGTGTATTTGCTTATGCGACTATGATGAGTGGAAGTGAAGTAACGCTAGACCTTGCAGTAGAAGCTCTTAAAGACTATTTTGTTAAAACTATTGTATCTAAAAATAAAATGGACCAAGTATTACAAATAGTTTGCGACCATTATAATTTAACTCCTGAAGAATTACTTAGTAAAAAGAGAAGTAATGATATTGCAATACCTAGAATGGTTGCGATGTATATATGTAGAGTATATTTAGATGAAAACTTAACTAAAATAGGTATTGAATTTGGAGGTAAAAACCATACAACAGTAATAAATGCAGTAAATAAAATAAAAAGAGAGATACTAAAAGACGATAATTTAAATAATGAAATACAAAAAATGATTAATGAAATTAGATGATTGTTGAAAACTTTAGTTATAAACTTTTTTATACACACACATTTAATACTTAAAAATAAAGATAAAAATAGGGTTATGAACATTATGCACACTAATAACAATAATAAATATTAAAGAAAGAAGGAATAATATGAAATTAACTATTAAACAAAAAGTTCTTTTAGAACACTTAAATTATGTAATTAGAGGAATATCTACTAAGAATTTAATACCTATTTTAAATTGTATTAAATTTGAACTTAATAATGAAGGCTTATATTTAATAAGTACAGATAATGAACTTGCTATAAAAGATTTTATACCATCTAGTGAAATAGATAATATAGATGAGATGGGTGAGATGCTTATATCAGGTAGATATATATATGATATAGTAAGAAAACTTAATAACGAAGTTATCAACATAGAAGAGATTGTAGACTCTCAAGTACTTATAACTACTGAATCATCTTCATTCAAATTAAACTGTAATAATGTATCTGAATTTCCTGATATAGATTTAGAGTTTTCAAAAAGTCCTATATTAATAGATAATAAAGTATTTAAAACTACTATAAATCAAACTATATTTGCAACTTCAACACAAGAAAGTAGACCAGTTTTAACAGGAATTAATTTTAAAATAAACGATAACGTAATGGAAGTTACTGCAACAGATTCATATAGATTATCTAAAAAAAGAATAATATTAGATAGTAGAATGGACGATAATGTTGATATCATTATTCCAAGTAGAAATTTAGGTGAAATAATAAAACTTATTTCTGATGAAGATAAAAAGATGGAACTACACATATTTGCAAATAAAGTAATATTTAAAATAGATAATTTAATTATAATGACAAGACTTATAAATGGTAATTATCCAGATACTAATAAACTAATACCAGATAGTTTTGAACTTAAAGTAAAAGTAAATTTAGAAAATTTCTTTAATGCAATAGATAGGGCATCACTTCTTACAAACTCTGAAGAAAAAAATACAATAAAGCTTGAAACTAAAAAAGATATAATGATAATTTCATCTAATATTCCTGAAATAGGTAATGTAGAAGAAAAGATTAAAGTAAATAAGAATAACGATTCAGAGATTAAAATATCTTTCTCATCAAAATATATGATGGATGCGATTAGAACATTCGATAGCGAAGAAGTTGAGTTATCATTTAACGGAGAAATTAAACCAATTATTGTTAACTATGTGGATAACGATGATTTAACTCAGTTGATA
Source organism: uncultured Bacilli bacterium (assembly GCA_947628915.1). GTDB lineage: Bacteria > Bacillota_I > Bacilli_A > RF39 > UBA660 > UMGS1613. The sequence continues at coordinate 7,663 of CANRBR010000010.1, forward strand.
TTACCAATTAGAACTTATTAAAACTACTAAAATGTAGTTTTTTTAAACTTTTTTACAAAATTCGACAAAATCTGCCTTTTTTCGACAAAGTTCGGGTGTATAACAGACATCGAAGGAGGGGATTTGGATGAAAGATTATGAGATTAATTCGACAACTTTAGCAATTATACCAATTGACGAAGAGACATCTAGAGTATATGAAGAAGAAGAAGACTATGTTGTTAATAAGTCTTCAAACAGTATCATTAAAGATAATTGTGAGTTTTATGGCAGTTCATATGAAGGAAGATGTATAGGTACTAAGAAGTTAACTGGAATTAAATCTAAGTATCCTATAATAATTGAAGAAAGTAGAAATATAATATTTTTTCCAACATCTTCCACACGAGATAAGCAGAGTGCTTGGATTGCAATCAACAAAATTAAGTCTTTTAAGAAAAAAGATTTAATTAGTGAGATAGAATTCAAAAATGATAAAACATTAAATATAGATATATCATATTACTCTTTAGAAAATCAAGTTATAAGAGCAACTATGCTAAAATCGAAATTATACGATAGAAAATTAGAAAATTTAGAGAAAATTGACTAATTTTCTTTTTTTATTGCCTATTTTATGATATAATTATATTGTGGTATAGGGGTATTCAAACAAACTAAAAATCTAGTATTGGGGGATTTAGTATGAAAAGAGAAAGTTTATGTATATAAAAAGACTAAAATTACACAATTTTAGAAACTATGAAAGTTTGAATGTTACTCTAACTAAAGGAATTAATATAATTTATGGAGAAAATGCCCAAGGAAAGACTAATTTACTTGAAAGTATATATGTACTTGGACTTACTAAATCACATAGAAGTTTTATAGATAATAATCTTATTAAAAATGGCGAAGATTATTTAACCATAGAAGGTATCATTAATAATCAAAAATTAGATAATAAACTAAATATTTATATAGATAGTAAATCTAAAATATTAAAGTATAATGGTAGTGCTATAAAAAAGATAAGTGATTATATTTCTATTATGAATATAATTATTTTTTATCCAGACGATTTAGAAATAATAAAATCATCTCCACAAGTGAGAAGAAAATATATTAATTTAGAGCTTTCACAACTATACAGCAATTATTTTATACTTATTAATGAATACAATAAGATTTTAAAACTTAGAAATGAATACTTAAAAAAGATAAGTAAAAGAGAATCAAAAGATAGAACATATATAGATATTTTAACAGGATACTTGATAGATAAATCTATTATGATATATAAACTTAGAGATAAATTTATTAAAAAAGTTAATGAATACTGCTTTAAAATATATAAAGATATAATGGGTTTAGATGGTTTTAAAGTTGTTTATAAACCTTGTATAGATATGGATTTAAATTCTAAAACTTTAAAAGAGTATTTAAAAAATGAATACAATAAAAGGTTTGACTACGATTTAAAACTTTTATCAACCACACTAGGCCCACATAAAGATGATATAGAGTTTTATTTAAAAGATAAAAACTTAAAATATTATGGTTCACAAGGGCAGCAGAGAGTAGCAGTACTTGCGCTTAAACTATCCGAAATAGAGATATTTAAAAAATATAAGGATACTACTCCAATACTACTTTTAGATGATATATTTAGTGAGTTAGATGAAGTTAAAAAAAATAATTTACTTAAATATATAAATAAAGATATACAAACAATTATTACTACTACTGATTTAAACAATTTAGATAAAAAATTAATTAAAAAATCTAAATTATTTAATATAAATAAAGGCAACATAATAAAAATCAAAGAGGTGAAGTTAGATGAATAACGAACATTATGATGCATCAGATATTCAAGTACTTGAAGGGCTTGAAGCTGTAAGAAAAAGACCAGGTATGTATATTGGTACAACGGATGTTAAGGGATTACACCATCTAGTATGGGAAATAGTAGATAACTCAATAGATGAATCTTTAGCAGGATATTGTAATAATATAGAAGTTATTATAAATAAAGGTAACTCAATAACTGTAAAAGATGATGGGCGTGGAATACCAGTAGATATACATCCTAAAACTAAAAAAAGTACTGTTGAGACAGTTTATACAGTACTTCATGCAGGTGGAAAATTTGGTGGAGGAGGATACAAAGTATCTGGTGGTCTTCACGGAGTAGGTGCGAGTGTTGTAAACGCACTATCTAAATGGGTAGAAGTTACTGTATATAAAAATGGGAAAATAAATTTTATTCGTTTTGAAGATGGTGGACATGTATTAGAACCATTAAAAGTGATAGGGGACTGTGATATTAATAGAACAGGAACAACAGTAACATTTAAACCAGACCCTGATATATTTGATACGGATATATACGATTACAACACTTTAAAAGTTAGAATAAGAGAACTTGCTTTCTTAAATAAAGGTCTTAAAATAACACTTAGAGATGATAGAGATGAAGAAGATACAACAGGTGAGACATTCGTATATGAGGGTGGTATTTCTGAATATGTTAAATTTATTAATCAAGGTAAAACGCCAATACATGAAGATGTAATACATCTGGAAGGTACTGAGGATAATGTATTTTTTGAAGTCGCACTTCAATATACAGATGGATATAACGATAATATCTATTCATTTGTAAACAATATAAATACACATGATGGCGGTACTCACGAAGAAGGTGTTAGAAGAGCTTTAACACGTGTTATTAATAACTATGCAAGAAGAACAGGAATGTTAAAAGAAAAAGACGAATCTTTAACTGGAGACGATGTTAAAGAAGGTCTTACTATGATTATTTCTTGTAAACATCCAAATCCACAATTTGAAGGACAAACTAAAGGAAGACTTGGAAATAGTGAAGTAAGAAAGTTAGCAGATAATGTATTTAGTGAAGGTTTTGAAAAGTTTTTATTAGAAAATCCAGATGAAGCTAGAACAATAGTAGAAAAATCTATGCTTGCATGTAGAGCCAGAAATGCTGCTAAAAAGGCAAGAGAAATAACTAGAAAAAGTGACTTAGCAATATCAAATTTCTTTGGAAAATTATCTGATTGTAAGAGTAAAGATCCAAAAGTATCAGAAATATTTATAGTCGAGGGAGATTCAGCCGGAGGTTCTGCTAAAAAAGGTAGAGATTCTATGACACAAGCAATATTGCCACTTAGAGGTAAAATATTAAATGTAGAAAAAGCAAGACTTGATAGAGCTTTAGGTAATGAAGAGATTAGAAGTATAATAACTGCATTTGGAACAGGTATTGGTGATGAATTTAACTTAGATAAGTTAAGATATGATAAAATAATTATCATGACCGATGCCGATGTTGATGGTGCGCACATAAGAGTACTACTACTTACTTTATTCTATAGATTCTTTAGACCAATAGTTGAGGCAGGACACGTATATGCTGCCCAACCACCATTATTTAGAATAATGCATGGTAAAACAAGAAAGTATACTCTAGATGAAAAAGAGAAAGATGAATATCTAGCAACTCTTCCTGAAAATGTACGAGCTAGAGCAGAAATTGCGCGTATGAAAGGATTAGGAGAGATGGATGCAGAAGAATTAAATGAGACTACAATGGATATAAATAAACGTGTTTTAAGAAGAATAACAGTAGATGACTGTGTTGCTGCAGATGCAATATTTGAAAAATTAATGGGTGATGAAGTTGAACCAAGAAGAGAATTCATCGAAGAGAATGCTGCATTTGTAGAAAATCTTGATATTTAGGAGGTTAGGTATGGATAATGAAGAGAATATAAAAAATGAAGAAATTAATTTAACAAATCCTGCGGATACTTTTCATGAAAGAGATAGTTTATCTGAAAATAATATTGTAAGTGAAGTAAAAAGTTCATTTCTAGACTATTCGATGAGCGTTATTACATCTCGTGCAATACCTGATTTAAGAGATGGATTAAAACCTGTTCATAGAAGAATACTTTGGTCAATGTATGAAGAGGGCAACACTCCAGATAAACCACATAAAAAATCAGCAACAACAGTTGGATATGTTATGGGGCATTACCACCCACATGGAGACTCAAGTATATATGATGCTATGGTGCGTCTAGCACAAGATTTCAACCAAAGATATATGCTAGTTGATGGACATGGTAACTTTGGTAATATAGAAGGTGACGGTGCAGCTGCTTATCGTTATACTGAGGCAAGACTTGCTAAGATATCACTTGAACTTTTAAGAGATATAAATAAAGAAACAGTAGATATGGATGATAACTTCGATGCGACTAGTAAAGAACCTAAAGTATTACCTTCAAGATTTCCTAATGTCCTTGTAAACGGTTCTATGGGAATTGCAGTTGGTATGGCAACTAATATTCCTCCACATAACTTAGGGGAAGTAATAGATGGATGCATTGCATACATAGATAATCCAGATATAGATACACTAGGTCTCATGGAATATATCAAAGGACCTGATTTTCCAACTGGTGGTGTAATACTAGGTAATTCTGGTATTAAAAAAGCATATGAAACAGGTAGAGGTTCTATAACTGTAAGAAGTAGGGCATTTATAGAGGAACACGCAGGACATAATCAAATAGTTATAACAGAAGTTCCTTATGGTGTTAATACAATGGAGTTGAAAAACAAAGTTGCAGAACTAGTTCATACAAAAGTTATAGATGGTATATCTGATTATCACACCGATTTAAAAGATGGTGTTAAAATAACTATTACTTTAAAGAAAGATGCAAACGCACAAGTTATTTTAAATAATTTATATAAACATACTTCATTTCAAACAACTTATGGAATAATATTTTTAATGCTTGATAATGGAACACCTAAGACTTTACCACTTAAAGATATAATATCTAAATATATAGACCATCAAAAAGAGGTAATAATTAGAAGAACTAGATTTGATTTAAAAAAATCTGAGGCAAGAGTTCATATATTAGAAGGGTATAAGATAGCTCTTGATAATATCGATGCAGTTATTAAGATTATTAGAGAATCTGAAACTGATGAAATTGCTAAAAAAGATTTGATGGATAAATTCGGATTAACTGAAATACAAGCAGATAGTATTCTAGAATTAAAGTTAAGAAGATTAACTGGTCTAGAAAGAGCAAAAATAGAAGAAGAATTAGATAGTTTACTTAAATTAATAGAAGAGTTAAAATCTATTTTAGGTAGTGAACAAAAGGTTTTAGATATAATCAAGAAAGAATTAACTGAAATTAAGAATAAGTATGCAGATGAAAGAAGAACATCAATAGATATGACAGCAATTGATTACATAGATGATGAATCATTAATTCCAGTTGAGGATTTAGTAGTAACTTTAACTAATAAAGGTTATATTAAACGCGTTGAAAGCGATACTTATAAACTTCAAAATAGGGGTGGTGTAGGTATAAAAGGCATGACAACTAATGAAGAAGACTTTGTTGAAAATATACTTTATATGACTACACACGATTATATATTATTCTTTACGAATAAAGGAAAAGTATATAGAATGAAAGGTTATGAAGTACCACTCTTTAGTAGACAATCAAAAGGTCTTCCAATAATTAATCTACTTCCACTCGAAAAAGATGAAAAGGTTAATGTAATGTTAAAAGCAACCCCAAAAGATATACCTGCATATGTTGTACTTTGTACACGAAATGGTGTAATTAAGAGAACTAATATAAGTGAATTTGAAAATATTAGAACAAATGGTAAGATTGCTATTACATTAAAAGAAGATGATGAATTAATTTCAGCAAAAATTACTGAAGGTAATGCAGAAATATTAATTGCATCCTCAAACGGAAGAATAATAAGATTTAATGAAAATGAAATAAGAATCATGGGAAGAACTGCTGCTGGAGTTAGAGGTATAGATGTAGGAGACGGACATGCTGTAGGTATGGAAATTTCACCAGAACATGTGTTCGTGCTAGTGGCTACTGAAAATGGTTATGGTAAGAAAACAGAAATAGAACAATATAGAATCACACACAGAGGAAGTAAGGGTGTAAAAGCACTCAATATAACTGAAAAGAATGGTAATATAGTTTCATTTAAAATAGTAAACGGTGATGAAGATTTAATGTTAATTACTGATAGTGGAATGATTATTAGATTACCTCTTTCTCAAGTTTCTTCAACTGGTCGTGTTGCTCAAGGTGTTAAATTAATTAACTTAAAAGATAATCAAAAGGTTAGTACAATAGCAATTATAAAACACGAAGAAGAGCAAGAATCTATTGAAAATGAAGAGCAAACCGAAGAAAAAACAGAACAAAATAATGAAGAATAGGAATGTTTCACGTGAAACATTCCTTTATTTCCCGGGAAATAATTTTAATTAAAACAGGTAAACAATGTTTCACATGAAACATTGTTTTATTTTTACAATTATATATTTATTTAGTAAAAAATTAATGTTTCACGTGGAACATTAAACAAAAAGCACAATTTTTAGTTAAAATAATATCAAAAAATACAACTTATTTTAATAATATTTAATTCATTTAATATTTAATACCAATGTTTCACGTGAAACATTGGTAATGTATAAATAAAATTTCAAAAAAATTAATGGATAATACTATGTTTCACGTGAAACATATATAAAAATCAAAGCAATTTATGTAAATAATTTAATAATTAATTAGAAAATATGATTGTTATATTCAAAATTTATAATAAATATGATAAAGAATATGCTTTTTATACAGTATTTATATTTAAATCAAGTTAGAATTAGATAAAAATTGCTAAAAAAATTGCAAATGTGCGTACTTTTTTATAAAAATTAAATTATTTCCCAAATAAATTAATAAAAATATCAATGTTTCACGTGAAACATAGTAAAAAAATAACTAAAATATTGATATTTTTAGATATTTATAATATATTATTAATGCACAACATTTATATTTGAACCAGGTCAGAGTTGGAAGACAGCAGCCTTAAAAATCCCTAAATGTGTGTGCTTTTTTTATAAAAATTAAATTATTTCCCAAATAAATTAATAAAAATACCAATGTTTCACGTGAAACATTGGTAATAATATAAAAAATAAGCAAAAAAATTTGTTTTATTCTATGTTTCACGTGAAACATAGTTAAAAAAACTAAAATGAATATATGTTTCACGTGAAACATTGGAGGAATTTATGGATGAATATTATATGAAAATGGCAATAAAACAAGCAAATAAAGCTTTAAAACACAATGAGGTACCAGTGGGAGCAATTATAGTAAAAAATAATAAAATAATAGCTAAAGCCTATAATAAAAAAGAAAAAAGTAATGATTCTACTAAGCATGCAGAAATAATAGCTATATCAAAAGCATGTAAAAAAGTTAAAAATTGGAGATTAGATGATTGTATACTATATGTAACAATGGAACCATGTATGATGTGCTCTGGTGCAATAGAACAATCTAGAATAAAAAAAATAGTATATGGAGTTAAAAATGAAAACTATGGATATACTGATAATTTGAAAAATATTGAAATTATTTCCCAAGTTTGTGAGAAAAAATGTAGAAATTTAGTACAAACCTTTTTCAAAAAAAGAAGATAAGTACTTTTTTTTTGAACTTTTAAAGTGTATAATAATATTATGATTTGAGGTGAAACATGTATCAAGCGCTTTATAGAAAATATAGACCAAAAACATTTGAAGATGTAGTAGGGCAAAAAGTAATAATAAAAACACTTACAAACAGTATTTTAAACAATAAAATAAGCCATGCTTATCTTTTTACAGGACCTAGGGGTACTGGAAAGACTAGTATTGCTAAAATACTTGCTAAAATAGTTAATTGTGAATCTTTAAATGGCGTTATCCCTTGCGATAAATGTGTTAGTTGCACACAAACTAATAATAGACAAAATACAGATATAATAGAAATAGATGCGGCCTCAAATAATGGTGTAGATGAAATAAGAGAATTAAGAGATAAGGTAAGTTTAGTTCCATCTTTTGGGAAATATAAAGTATATATAATAGATGAGGTTCATATGCTTACAACAGCTGCTTTTAATGCCTTGTTAAAAACATTAGAGGAACCTCCAAAACATATAATATTTATACTTGCAACAACCGAACCACATAAAATTCCATCTACAATACTTTCTAGATGCCAAAGATTTGACTTTAAAAAAATAAGCATTAACGATATAAAGCAAAGATTAAAATATATCTCTAAAGAAGAAAATATTGATATAGATGATAATGCAATAGAACTAATTGCTAAATTATCCGACGGTGGGATGAGAGATTCTGTAAGTTTATTAGACCAATTAACTGCCTATACACTAGAAAAAATAACTGTAGATGATGTAAATGCGGTATATGGAACAATAACTAATAAAGAGATATATGAACTACTTAAGAAAATATATAACAGTGAATTAAGTGAAGCATTTAATTTGATAGAAAAGTATGATGAGGAAGGTAAAAATTTAACTAAAATAATCGAAGCAATGATAGAATTTTTGAAAAACTCTCTTATATACTTTAATAGTTCTAGCTATTTTGAAAATGCAGAAGAAAAAGAAATGTACGATAATATGTGTAAAAGCATAAAAGAAGAACAAATGTACGCGTCAATTGATATACTTTTAGATGCCTTAAAATCTAGTAAAAATACAAATAATATAAGATTAATATTCGAACTTTCTATAATCAAGATATTAGAGACTAAAAATGTTCAGAAAATAGAAAAAGTGAAAGTGGAAACACCAATACTTGATGAAAAGAAAACAATAAAAACTGAAACAAAAATAGAGACGAAAGAAACAACTGATGAAGTTAAAAATAAAGTAGAAGAGTTAAAAAAATTAAGAATTACTAATACACTATCTAAATTTGATAAAAAAGAATTAGTGACATTTAAAAATGATTTAGATAGAATAAAAGAACTTCTCATGGACCCTGATTACAGCAGTGTTGTCTCACTAATATTAGATGGTGATTTAAAAGCAAAAGGAGATAAAAATTTAATATTTGTTTATAAAATAAAGAATTTAGAAGAATGTTTTAATCTTTCTCTTATAGAAATAGAAAAAACTTTTAAAAAAGTATTTGATGATGATTATAAACCTATTGCTGTAAGTTTTGAGGAATGGGAACCAATAAAAGTAGAATTTAATAAAAACATTAAATCTAAAAATAATGTGTATGAATATAAAGAAGAAAGTAATTCACTAGATGAAATATATGAAATAAAAAAAGAGAAGAAAGAAAAAAATAAAACTACCAACGAAATAGAAGATATTTTTGATGATGTAATTGTGTATAATTAGAAAGAGGGAATAAAAATGAATATGCAAGCAATGCTTAAACAAGCACAAAAATTACAAAAAGATATGTTAGAGACACAAGAGAAGATTAATGAAACAGAATTTACTGGTAAATCTTCAATAGTTACAGTAAAAATGAATGGTAAAAAAGAACTTTTAGATATCAAAATCGATATAGAAAAGGTAGAAGCAGATGATGTAGAACTTTTACAAGATATGATTATGGTTGCTATAAACGATGCCATGAGGCAAGTAGATAAAGAAACTGAATCTAAGATGGGTGCCTATACTAAAGGAATGCCAGGTTTATTCTAATGAAATATCCAAGTACAATTCTAAATCTAATAGAGTGTTTCAAGCGTCTACCTGGAATAGGTGAAAAAACCGCAGAAAGACTTGCTCTATCAGTTTTAGATATAGATAGTGAAATAATAGATTTATTTTCATCTTCACTTAAAGATTCAAAAACAAAAATAAGAAGATGTGTTAGGTGTAATAACTTAAGTGAGGATGAATTATGTGAAATTTGTAAAGATAAAAGCAGAAACAAACAAATTTTATGTGTAGTAGAAGAGCCCAAAAATGTTATATTATTTGAAAAATTAAATATATTTGATGGTTATTACCACGTACTAGATGGACTAATCTCACCTATAGATGGAATAAATCCAGAAGATATAAATATTTCAAGTATAATAGATAGAGTAAAAAAAGATGATATTAAAGAAATTATATTAGCTCTTAAGCCTAGTGTGGAAGGTGAGACTACATCTCTTTACATATCAAAAATATTAGAAGGGTTAGATGTTAAAATATCTAAAATCGCTTATGGTATTCCAATAGGAGCAGAAATAGATTATGTAGACTCATTAACTCTTGAAATGGCTTTAGAAAATAGAATGGATATATCAACTAATAAAGATTCATAAATAGTTGTTTTAAACATAAGATTGACTAGGTGGACAATATGTTAAAACTTATATTTAAAGTAATTAAACGAATAGTTATTAGTTCTTTTTTGTTATATGCATATAATTTATTAGTACAACCTGTTGGACTTATAATACCTATTAATGTAATTACAGTTGGTGTTATTTCATTACTAGGTGTACCTGCTCTTTTATCACTCATATTTATAATGGTTTTAATCTATTAAAATTCAGATTGACTTTTTAAAGTATTAGTTGTATCCTAATTATAGTAGGAGGTATTAAATGAGCGAACTTTCTAATAAAGAGATAGTAAAAAAATTTAAAGAAACTGAATATGGCAAAAAGACTAATAAATGTCTATGCATATCAACTTTCATATTTTTTCTAATGTTTATAGTAATTGGCGCATTTGCAGTTTTAGCAGAACCTATGAGAATTGAGGGTTTTACAAAAGATATAGTTTCTCTTATATTAAATTTAATTCTTTATATATCTGCAATATTTATGGTTTATTTTGATGGAAAAAGAAACGGCGCAATAGAACAATATAAATTATCCAGAAAATAGTATATCTACTATTTTTTTTGTCTTAAAAAACGCATGTTTTTATGATATAATAAATATGTTTAGGAGGCGAAGTATGTTAGATGATTTTAGTTTAGAACAAAACATTGCATATAAGACATTAATCAATTCAATTAAAAATGATAAATTAAGTCATGCTTATTTAATCGAGACTAATGGTTATCCCAACGCTTTAGATTTTGCAGTAGCATTCTCAAAATATTTACTTTGCCCTAATCATTATAGCAATAATAAAAATTGTAAAGATTGTACTCAGTGTATTGCTATAGATAAAAACGAGTTTATAGAACTTAAGATAATTGACCCAGATGGACAGTGGATAAAAAAAACACAACTAGAAGATTTACAGGATGAATTTTCTAAAAAGTCTGTAATTGGGAATAAAAAAGTATATATAATTAATCAGGCCGAGAAGTTAAACGTATCTTCTTCAAACTCATTACTTAAATTTTTAGAAGAGCCTGAAGAAGGTATAATTGCAATATTAATAACTGAAAATATGTATCAAATGTTAAGTACAATAGTGTCTCGTTGTCAAGTTTTATCGTTAAAAAACAAAGTAGATTTAACTAATCTAACTACTTTAGAAAAGATTGCTCACTATATTTGTAACAATAAATTAGATATAGAAAATTATATAAATGATGATAATAATAAAATTAAATTAGATAAAGTAATAGAATTTATAAAATACTATGAAGATAATCATTTAAATACAATTATTTATATGAATAAGTTATGGCATGATTATATAAAAGAAAAAAATGAATTATATAATGCTTTTACTATAATGTTATTATTTTATAAAGACTTACTTAATTTAAAACTAGGAAAAAGAGTGGAAATATTTAACGATTATATAGATTTACTAGATAAATTAGAAAAGACTAATTTAGATACACTAACACAAAAAATAAATGTTATAATGGATTTAAGAGAATTAATTAAATTTAATGTCAATAACAATTTACTTATGGATAAATTAGTAATAGAACTAGAAGGATGTGAAAAAAATGCTTGAAGTAGTAGGTGTGTCATTTAAGAAAAATAGTAAAGTATATTATTTTTCACCTAATGGCTTAAAGATAAAAAAAGGAATAAATGTAATAGTAAAAACAGAAAGAGGATTACAGTTTGGTACAGTTGAAATGCCAAATTTTGAAATAGAACCATCTAAATTAAGTACTTCACTTTGTGAAGTTGTTCGCATTTCTTCTAAAAAAGATTACGAAAAACATTTAAAAAATGTTGAAGATGCTAAAAAGGCTTTGTGGAAGTGCAAAGAACTTGTAGAAAAGTATGAATTAAACATGTATGTATTAGATGCTAACTATACATTTGATAGAGGTCAATTATTATTTACATTTCTAGCTGATTCTAGGGTGGACTTTAGAAAACTTGCAAAAGATTTAGCTAATATATATAAAACTAGAATTGAATTAAGGCAGGTAGGTGTAAGAGATAAGGCAAAAGAAGTAGGAGGGTATGGCTGTTGTGGTAGAGAGTTGTGTTGTTCTAAATTCTTATGTGACTTTGATTCAGTATCTATAAATATGGCAAAGAATCAAAATATCGCACTAAATCCTAATAAAATAAATGGTGTTTGTGGAAGATTACTTTGCTGTTTAAAATATGAAGATGAGTGTTATAAAGAGTGTGCTAAAAGATTACCAAAAATAGGTAAGAAAGTAGAAACTAAGGATGGAGAAGGCAAAGTAATAAGTGTAGATATTTTAAAACAAAAATATAAAGTAGAACTACCTGAAGGTCAAGTAGTAGAAGTAGGTATAGATGAGGGTAACTAATTATTTACTTGGATATAAAGATTTAAAAATAATACAAGATAGTGATATGTTTAATTTTTCACTTGATTCAGTATTACTTCCTAACTTTGTAACCATTAATAAAAAAATAGATAAAATACTTGATATTGGGTGTGGGAATGCTCCAATACCTTTAATTCTATCTACTAAAACTAATGCTCATATAATAGGTGTTGAAATACAAGAAAGTGTTTATAAACTTGCAAAAGAATCAATAAAAATAAATAATAAAGAAGATAGAATAACTATTATAAATGATGATATTAACGATTATTATAAAAAGTGTGAAACTGATACATTTGATGTAATTACATGTAACCCACCATTTTTCAAATATAGAGAATCTTCTAATTTAAATAAAAGTGATTATAAAACTATTGCAAGGCACGAAGTAAAATTAAACCTAAGTGAACTATTTATGATAGCAAAAAAACTACTTAAAAATAATGGTGTGATTGCTATTGTACATAGACCAGAGAGATTTCTTGAAGTAGTAGAAGAGATGAAAAAAAATAATATAGAACCTAAAAGAGTACAATTTATATATCCTAAAAGAAATATGGATGCAAATATAATGCTTATTGAAGGTTCTAAAAATGGGAATCCAGGACTTAAGGTACTCCCACCAATTTATACTCATTTAGATAATGGTGATTATACAGATGAGGTTAAAAAATATTTTGAATAAAATAATATAAAAGGGGGAATGTATATGAAGAATGAAATTATATTATTTGAAAATCAAAATGTAAAACTTGAAGTTAATATGAAAGATGAAACTGTATGGTTAACTCAAGAACAGATGGCTCAATTATTTGCTAAAGATAGAACAGTTATCTCAAGACATATAAATAATATATTTAAAGATGGTGAACTTGATGAAAAAAGCAATGTGCAAAAAATGCACTTTGCAAATTCTGATAAACCTGTAACGCTTTATAGTTTAGATGTTATTATCAGTGTTGGATATCGTGTTAAATCTAAAAATGGTGTTATTTTTAGAAAATGGGCTAATAAAGTTTTAAAGGAATATTTATTAAAAGGTTATGCAGTTAATCAAAAAAGATTAGAGTATTTAGAAAAAACAATAAAATTGATTGATATTGCAGGAAGGATAGACGAAAAATTAAGTGGTGATGAAGCACAAGAAATAATAAAAGTTATAAATAATTATTCAAATGCTTTAAACTTACTTGATGATTACGACCATAGAAGGGTAAATAAACCGAGTGGAACAAAGGATAATAAGAAAATTACTTATGAAGAGTGTATTGATATAATTAAAAAACTTAAATTTAATAGTGATAGTGATTTATTCGCACTAGAAAGAAATGAAGGTTTAAAAGCTATAATAGGTGCCATATACCAATCATTTGATGGTAAAGATCTTTATCCAACAGTAGAAGAAAAAGCTGCAAATTTCTTATATCTAATTACTAAAAACCATACATTTATCGATGGAAATAAAAGAATTGCAGCAACACTCTTTATATATTTTTTGGAATTTTACAATATATTATATAGTGAAAAAGGACAAGTTATAGATAATAATACTCTTGTTGCTGTTACACTCCTTATAGCTCAATCAAATCCAAAAGAAAAAGAAATACTTATAGATTTAGTAATGAATTTTTTAAAAAACGAATAAGAGGTGATACTATGTCTCAAAAAAGTTATGATAATACTCCAACACTTTATTTGATACCAACACCTATAGGAAATATGGAAGATATAACTATTAGGGCAATAAATACATTAAAAATGGTAGATGTAATTTTTTGTGAGGATACAAGAGTAACAGGGCAATTGTTAAAATATTATGATATAAGTAAAAAATTAATATCTTCACATGAATATAACGAGACAAAAAATAAACAAAAACTGTTAGAGTATTTAGAATCTGGACTAAATGTTGGACTTGTAAGTGATAGGGGAACTCCTATAATAAGTGACCCAGGTTATAATCTTGCAAGTTTTGCAATAGAAAAAGGTTATAATGTAGTAAGTCTACCAGGACCAACCGCACTTATACCTGCACTAACTTCATCTGGAATAAGCCCTATGCCGTTTTACTATTATGGTTTTTTAAAACCACAGGATAGTGTGAGAAGAAAAGAGTTAGATGGATTAAAAAATATAGATGCAACACTCATTCTATATGAGGCACCTCATCGTATAAATAAAACACTAATAGACTTGGGAAATATTTTGGGAAATAATCGCAAAATTTCTATTTCCCGGGAAATATCAAAAAAATATGAAGAAATATATAGAGGAACTATAGAAGAATTAATAAAACAAAATAATGAATATAAAGGAGAACTTGTAATAGTAATAGAGGGAAATAAAGACTCATATGAATATAAAAATTTAACTATACAAGAACACATCAATCTATATATTAACGATGGAAAAAGTACAATGGATGCAATTAAAATAGTTGCTAAAGAACGTGGCATGAAAAAAAGTGAAGTATATGATTTGTACCACAATTTAGAAAAGAAGTGATAATTGATGGAAACTGCGAAAAAGTTAGAAGATATAAATACAAGTACAATATTTAAAGATAATAGGTATTCAAGTATATTAGAAGAAACACAAAAAATCTTAGATAAAAACAGCGATTCTTTAGTTGGAAAAGATATAACTGATGCGCCAATTTCTCCTATGTTACTTGATGATTGTACTGAAAATGTAATTTTATCTCCAGAAGTAATTGATGAATATAGAAAGATATTACCAATAATAAATAATCCTGAGACTGCTTTAGAATATGGTTATTTACTTGTAGGTAGAAAAATAAAAACAAACTCTTTAGAAAATGCAGTTTTAATAGAGTATATATTTGATATAAGCAAGAAAGAAAATGTTAATAATAGAAGCATAGAATATGACAATGAAAAATTAAATAAAATAGTTTCATCCCTAAGTACTGTTGGGTGTGATTTTATGAGTATATGCCACACACATCCATTAATATCTAAAGAAGAGAGAAAAACGACCGTTGTAGATTATTTAGATGACGAAATAAAGAACAGTGAATGTATAAGAGATGCAGGATTAAACTTATCACTCCAAGATATCATAGGATATACTTCATTATATAATCAGGCAAAAAAATATTATCCTAATGTAGAGTTTTCATCAACAGTAATTATGTATAATGGAGAAATTGCAATGTTTGGAATTAATAATGGAAATCTTGTAAGATATATAAATATATATAACGAAGAAACAAAACAACCTATGCCTGTTTCTTCAATCGAAGAATATAAAAATAGCAAGTTAAAATAAGGATGTGATTTATGAAACTTATAGTAGGTTTAGGTAACCCTGGACTTGAATATAATAAAACTAGACATAATATAGGATTTATGTGTATTGATAGTATATCCAAATATTTTAATGTTTTATTAGATTCAAATAAATTTAATGGGTTATACACACAGTTTAACTATAATAATGAAAAAATAATTCTATTAAAACCTCAAAAATATATGAATCTATCAGGAGAAGTTATAAGAGACTTTGTAAACTTCTTTAAGATAGATACTAAAGATATATTAATTATATGTGATGACTTGGATACTCCTTTAGGTAAATACCGTTTAAGATATAAAGGTTCTAGTGGAGGTCATAATGGACTTAAAAATATAGAATTAAATTTATCTACAAATGAATATAAAAGAATAAAAGTAGGTATATCAAATGATAAAAATAAAGATACAAAAGATTATGTACTTGGCAAATTCAGTAAAGAAGAGTTAGATTTAATTAATCCAATAATAGATGAAATGCCAAATATAATAATGGACTTTTTAAAACTACCGTTTGATAATGTAATGAACAAATATAATTTGAGGTGATAAAGTGTTGGGAGCAATTTTAAAAAATGCAGATAGTAAAGAGAGTAATTATTTATATTTAAAAAATCAGAATAATAATTTAATTTATTATGGTTTTTGTGTAAAAAATGATAATGTATATCCTATAGACAAAAATATAATTGATACAGTTTATAATTTAGTTAAAGTTAATGACAGTTGTGAATATATAGGAGATTATTTAAACTATAAAGTATATTTAGATAAGGAAAACAATTTGAAACACTATTTAAAAAACGGTATTGAAGATTTTGAAATGTTTTTTAAAAACAATGGTGAAGATTTAATCCTTTACGGTAAACATGGTGCAAAAAATAGTGATAGTAAAAAATTTCATATAGGGAAATATATACTTCTAATTTCTCTTGGCGTTTTAACAACAATTATGAGTTATTTAGTAGCTATTCCAGTAATTAGGACAATAAATTCTAAAGGAAATTTTACAAATAACATTCAGTACTCATTAGCTAAACCAGTTTATTCTATTTCTGAATTTTTAAATTTAGATTTGAAATGTATAGATGTAAGTGAGGCTTTGGAATTGATAACTTCTTCACAATTATCAGATAATGTTAAAAATATGCTTGCTAATGAAAAACTGTTAAACGATGTCTTTCCATATTATAAAGATACAGAAATGGAATATATTATTAAAATTAAACTAAAAAATTTAAAAGTAAGAATTTATGAGCCTGATGAGAATATTATAACAGACTCAAATATAACAAATGGTTTTTATAATGACTTAATACCTAATGTATTAAATGTAAAAAACATAAAAAATTATGAAGATAATTTAAAACATGAGTTTATACATTTATTGCAGTCACCCGATAGAAAATATATTTTTTTACACGAGGCAGTTGCAGAGATTGCAGCAAATGAATATTTAGATAAATCATCTTCTTCATATATTGCTGCAGTATTAGATACACAATTACTTATGGATACCATTGGACCTAAAATAGTATGGGAAACTGTTTTTAGTGGAGATGATACAAATTTAGTTAATGTATTAAAAAATAATTTAAATGAAAGCGATTATAATGAATTAATGCTATATTTAAAAAGTAGGCCAGAGGATGTTCAAAGTGATTCGATGAGAATTAATGAAATAATTTCAAATTTATATAGAAACATAAACTCTAAAGATATTCGTGATGATAGAAATATATATAAAGAAGATGGATATCGTATATTTAAATATTATTTCAATAGTGAAAAAATGAATACTGAAAACAAAAAATCTATAAATGAAATATTTCCAGACCAAGTTGTAAGCACTAATAATTTAGTAAAATAAAATTAAAGAAGGGAGTACTATGAACTTTTTAAACAACATATTAACTAATCTTGATGGAAATTCCATATCAGGACTCACCCCTGAACTAAAAGGACTATTTCTATATAAAAAGTTTAAAAAAGAAAATAGAAGTATAATATGTGTAACATCATCTATATATGAAGCAAATAGATTATATCAGATACTGCTTAATTATACAGATAAAGTATCTTTTTTTCCGATGGATGACTTTTTAACTAGTGAAGCACTCGCAATAAGTCCTGAATTTAAGTTTACAAGACTAGATACTTTAAATAAAATATTAGGTCAAAAAGAAATAGTTATAACAAACCTAATGGGATTTTTAAGGTTCCTTCCTAATCCTAAAGACTATAAAAACTCTTTTTGTAAGCTTAATAAAAATAGTGAGATAAAGATAAATGAGTTAGTCAGTAAATTATATAAAATAGGTTATAAAAGAGAATCTATAGTAAATAAAACAGGTGAGATTGCTGTAAGAGGATTTATTATAGATGTATTTCCAATAAACTATTCTAATCCAATTAGAATAGAGTTTTGGGGTGATGTAATAGATAGAATTAGTGTATTTGATGTAGATACTCAGATATCTAAAGACTCTAGAGAAGAAGTTATTATTACTCCTACAACAGAATTTATAGTAGATAAAGAATTAGATGAAGAATTAAAACAAAGAGAGATTATAAATTATATAAAACCTTCTAAAATATTAGATTATTTAGATAATCCAATACTTGTATTTGATGATAAATCAAGTATTAATAC
Organism: uncultured Bacilli bacterium; assembly: GCA_947628915.1. Classification (GTDB taxonomy): domain Bacteria; phylum Bacillota_I; class Bacilli_A; order RF39; family UBA660; genus UMGS1613. The sequence goes on from CANRBR010000010.1 coordinate 26,267, forward strand.
AAGTTATAAACTTCTAATAGAAGAAATAGAAGACTATAAGAAGACAAATGACTTAAATAAAAATACTAAGTTTATGTTTGAACTTGAAAACTCGTACAATTATGACACTATAGATTTAGTACCATTTGATAATAAAACTAAATTAAATAGTATAAATTATGAGTCTTTTGAACTAGATAATTTTACTGGTGGGATGGAATCTATTAGTAAAAGATTAAACCAGTATATAAAAGATAAAAAGACAGTTATAATATGTCTTTCTGATAGATATAAAGTAAATAAAATAGAAGAAGAATTAAATAATAAAAATGTTATAATAACAAGTATAGATAACATAATAGAAAATAAAATAAATTTAGTAGTTAAAAAAATAAATAATGGATATATAATAGGTAACTTTGTAGTAGTATCAGAAAAAGAACTATTTAATAAAAAAGAAAGTGGTATAGCATATAAATCTAATTTTAAGATGGGTTCTAAAATTAGAGATATAAATAAACTTAATATAGGAGATTATGTAGTACACTTCACACATGGAATAGGTATTTATAGAGGTATTAAAACACTTACTAAAAATGGACTTAAAAAAGACTATATAACTATAGAATATAAAGATGCAGATAAATTATATATACCAGTAGAAAAACTAGAATTAATAAGTAAATACTCATCTAACGAAGGAGCAGAACCTAAAATAAATAAATTAGGTGGGACAGAGTGGGCAAAAACTAGATTGCGTATAAAAAATAAAATTGAAAGTATAGCAGGGGATTTGCTTAAATTATACTCTGAAAGAGAAATGGCTATTGGATATGCATTCCCACCTGATACAACAGAACAAGTAGAATTTGAAAAGGAATTTCCATATGAAGAGACTAAAGATCAGTTAAAAGTAACAGAAGAGATAAAAAAAGATATGGAAAGAAGAGTTCCTATGGATAGACTACTTTGTGGAGATGTAGGATATGGAAAAACAGAAGTAGCATTCCGTGCGATATTTAAAGCAATAATGGCTAATAAACAAGTAATGCTTTTATGCCCAACAACAATACTTTCTAAGCAGCACTTCAATAATGCTCAAGAAAGATTTAAAGAATTTCCAATTAGAATAGAATTATTAAATAGATTTGTTCCAGTAAAAAAACAAAATGAAATAATAAATGATTTAAAAGAAGGTAAAGTAGATTTACTAATAGGTACACATAGAATATTATCTGATGATATAGAGTGTAAAAGACTAGGACTACTTGTAATAGATGAGGAGCAAAGATTTGGCGTTAAACATAAGGAAAAGATTAAATCATATAAAAACAATATAGATGTTTTAACGCTTAGTGCAACACCTATTCCAAGAACACTCCAAATGTCTCTTGCTGGAGTTAGAAGTCTATCACTTATAGAAACACCTCCAACAAATAGATATCCTGTTCAAACCTACGTATTAGAAGAAAATCAAAATGTAATAAAAGATGCTATATATAAAGAACTCGCACGCAATGGTCAAGTATTTATTTTGTATAACGATATAGCAACTATGGAAGAAAAGATGAATACACTAAAGTATTTGGTTCCAGAGGCACGTATTATATGTGGCCATGGTAAAATGCAAAAAGATGAACTAGAAAATGTAATGTATAAATTTATGAATAAAGAATACGATGTACTTTTATGCACTACAATTATAGAAACAGGTATAGATATACCTAATGTTAATACTTTAATTATAATAGATGCAGATAGATATGGCCTATCTCAACTATATCAAATAAGAGGTAGAGTAGGTAGAAGTAATAAAATTGCTTATGCATATTTAATGTATAATAAAGGTAAAGTATTATCAGATGTTGCTAAGAAAAGACTTAGTGTTATTAAAGAGTTTACAGAACTTGGTAGTGGTTTTTCTATAGCAATGAGAGACTTATCTATTAGAGGTGCAGGAGATATATTAGGGGCTGAACAATCAGGATTTATAGATAGTGTTGGTGTTGAGTTATTCCTTGATATGCTAAATGATGAGGTAAATAAATTAAAAGGAATTAGCAAAGAAAAAGATAATACAGATACGCAGCCATTAATAGAAGTTGAAACTACTATAGATGATAAATATGCTACTGAAGAAGAGCTAAAGATAGAAATACATCAAAAGATTAATAAGATTGATTCTATTGACACACTAGAAAGTACTAAAAAAGAGCTTGAAGATAGATTTGGTGTACTTGATGATAATATAATTATTTATATGTATGAAGAATTATTTGAAAAAGAAGTTCAAGATTTATCTATTAAGAAAGTTAATCAAACTAAGAACTTTATATCGATAACTCTATCAAAAGAATTGACCAAAAAAATAGATGGAGAATTATTATTCTTAGATGTAATATCACTTACTCGTAAGTTTAGGTTTTCGATGAAAAGTGATGAGTTAACAATTACTCTTGATATAGTAGGATTAGATAAACACTTTATATATTATTTAATAGATATGATTGAAATACTTAAAAAAGCTATAAAGGCAGGATAAACTGTCTTTTTGTATTACTTTATTAAATTTAAGTATACTATTAATAGTTTATAATACTACTTGCAAATTATTACTTTACAAGTTATAATAATATATGGGAGGTAGGATAAAGATTATTTATTAAAAAAAGGTAATGTTTTTAAAAAATCAAAAGAATTTTAATAAAAAGTATTGACGGGGGGGGG
>CANRBR010000011.1 GCA_947628915.1 uncultured Bacilli bacterium
ATTTTAACTAATGTTTAACACTGAATTACACACGTTTTACCTTGTGTAAATTATTTTATACAATATCATAAATTAGATTAAACTTTTAAATTTTGAAATAAATCTATTACAGTATTTTATAAACATTTCATCTTTTAATAAATATAATAACGCAAAATAAACGATAAACCCTATGATAATTTGTAATAATGTTAATAATATTGAAGGAGATAAAACTAAATATAAAAGTGAGCAACATATTATCATTATTATTCCGCTTATAATATATTTGACACTAAATTTAAGAATGTCAATAAAATGTATAACGGACTTCATTGAACTTATTTGAATTATAGCTACTAATGCTTCGGCTACAATTGTACCTATAGTTGCTCCAAGTGCACCAAATTTCTTTATAAATATAAAGTTAAGCAATAAATTTACTACTGCACTTACACAATATGATATCGTTAATTTTCTTGTTTGATTAGTTGCAGTCAAATACTGAGCTCCCGAAACATTTGAAAGAGATATAAATATGACTGTAACACTAAGAGAAATTAATATTGGGGCTGATGCTTCATATCCGGGCCCTAAAAACCATGGTATAAATCCATATGATATTGCTATTAAACCAAAAGTTAATGGGATAGCCAGTAACATTGAAAATCTAAAGGCAGTGGATATATATTCTTTTAATTTCTTTATATTTTTATTTATAAATTCTTCTGATATTCTAGGTAACATTACTGTGCTTAACGAAGTGATTAATGTCAGTGGTATTTTTACAACTTTCTCAGCCTGATTATAAAATCCAACTTGGGCAACCTCACCAGTTAAATCATTAATCATAACTTTATCAAACTGACAATATATTAAAGTCGCTACTTGTGGTAAAAAAAGTTTTAAATTAGGTATAATATGTCTTTTCATATCTATATTTTTAAAATATATTTTAGTTATTATTTTTCTGAAGGAAAAATATAATACAAAAGTACTCACAAAAGAAGTAAGTGAATATATTAACATTAATAAATTTAAATCATTTGAATCTTTAATGAATATAAATATAGATATCGTACTTAAAGTCTTTATTATTATACTTCTAATGACAGTTGTTTGTAATTCTTCCATTGCCTGAAATAGCCAAGTTATATCTAAAAACGTTGCAATAAAAGTAAATAAATATATCATATAATAGTTAAAATAATTACTATTACTGTAAGCAAAAATTAAATATATTAGTAACGTTATTATCATAAAAATTATTCTCAAAAAAAACATTTCAGAAAAAACTTTATTTAATTTTTCTTGATCTTTTCTAACATATGCGATTTCTCGTACTGAATAATTATTTAATCCTAAAAGTCCAATAGTTGTAAATAGTGTAACAATAGAATTTACGTAACTATTTATTCCTACATTATCTGGTAATAACCTTTGTGAAATGTAAGGAGTTGTTATTAATGGTACAATTATAGCAAATATTTGATATATCGAATTTAAAATATAATTTTTTGTTAAACTTTTCTTTTTCATATTATATTATCTCCTATTATTGACAAGTATCCATTCATCTTGATATATATCTTTGTAATATCCAAAGTTTCTCCAATATTTAGGTGCGACAACAACTTTATCATCAGAATTTGATAAATATTGGCACCACCAACTAAATGTAGAATTTGAAATTATAAAATGTTTACATGCAGACATTAATCTAAGTTTTTCCCAAACTGGGTCTTTACCTGTTTCAAACAAAGTACCTTTCGGAAATTTCATATTGTTTTTACACCATTCTATATCATCAGAAAATACAAAAAACTTTGGATTTTTTACTTTGGTTTTAATTACATTTATGGCATCCTCAAAATACTTTTCATCACAAGAATAAAATTTATCTTTATTTTTTGAAGATAAAAAGTCCCCTCTTCTTATAGTTACACAAACAGAAGTTGTATTATTTATCTTTTCATAAAAATCTTTATTACTATCTAATATTGGCTTTTTAGGTTTAAACATTTTCTTTAAGTCGTTCTTATAATTATCAAAATATTTTGCAGACTCAAAATTTCCACAAAAAATTTGGTTTTTAAATATCCCTTTTTTTAATTTAGTGTAACCATATGTCATATAATAAACAGAAAATTTGTTTAAAAATGGTTGAATACTTATTTCAAATTTATTTATCTTTTTTTCATAAACATCTGGATTTTTAATAATGTTTCTCATTAGTTTTTCAATTGCTTTTACTAATATAATCAAGGCTTTTTGAAAAATATTAATATTTATTTTTTTTACTACATTTATATTATTAATATTATAGTCTATAAGAGTATTGGGAGAATCATAAAAGTTTTTTTGAGTTTTACTAACTTTTTCAAAAGAAAAATTTAATTTTTCTTCTATGCCGTTATCTTTCATAAAAGCATACATAGAAGAATATTGAAACATTTGATTTCCTAATCTTCCAGCCATTTCTTTATTTATCATATTACACCTCAATCTTAATTTTTATATGGGTATTTTCCAAATATTCCTTTTTTATAATCTTTATATCCTCTATATATACTTCTTAATTTTCTAAATTTATCATCTTCAAAAATAATAACTTTTCTTATCATACTAGAAATGCCCCTTTTAAAATAGTCACATCTTTCTTTAAAATATTGTTTATATTCTTTATAAAATGCCAAAGTATTTCTAGTAATATAATATTTTCTTATATAATTATGATTTGAAGTATATACCTCTCTTTTGCCAATTTTATATTTTTTTGCTTCTCCAAGTTTATGATTTAATGTGCAATAGTTTAATCTTAATACTTTATATCCCAATTTATTAAGTCGCATACAATATTCTATATCAACACAATCTATAAAATAATCATCTAGAAACCCCCCTATTTTCTTATAAATATTTAAGTTTAAAAAATTTCCCGATGTCATTACTTCAATCATTTCTTCTACTTCAATACTCGGTCTATTCTTTTTCCTATTTAATTCATGCCATGGAGAAACAATTCCTATCTTTGTCATATTATTTGTATTTACATATTTTATTAATTTATCAACTTCTCCTATTTGAAATTCACTATCTTGATCCATAGTAAGTATAAAATCAAATCCATCTTTTATAGCTAGATTACATGCAATATTAAGTGCAGTTGCTACTCCTAAATTCTCTTTATTTGGAACATAAACTATTTTTTTAAATTGTTCGAATTGTTTTTTTATATCTCTTTCTGGTGTATTATCTATTACATATAATCTATCAATTTTTTCTATATAAGTATTTACAGAATCGAAAACTTTTTCATCAGAATTATATAAAGTCACACATCCAGCTACTTTAATTTTTTTCTTCATAATTAACAATAAAATCCAATATCATCTATATTAGATTATTTCCTTTCTTTAAAAATTTTTTTATTTGGTTTATATTTTTATTATCTATATAAACATTATCTCTATAAATAAGTATATCAAAAAAAGACGACTATTTCAATATAGCTGTCTTTTATTACAATATAAATTATCTTCCGATAGATTTATATTCTATTTTTGTTTTACTAATTTCTTCTAATTTATAACAATTTCTACCATCATAAACCATTGGAGTTTTCATTAATTTTTCAAATTTTTTAATATCATAGTTAACTATTTCAGGCCATTCAGTCATTATCATAACTGCATCAGTATCTTTTATTGCATCATCAATAGAATTAAAGTAATTAATATTACCCGTTATTCCATCGTCAACAATTTTATTTTTTATAACTCTTTTAAAATTTTCTACTCCTATAGGGTCATATGCTTTAACATTTGCTCCACTGTCTAATAACAATAAAACGTTATCTATTGATGGTGCTTCTCTCATATCATCTGTACCAGGTTTAAAGGTAAGTCCTAATACAGCAACATTTAATCCTTTTAAAGATTTAAAATCGTTTTTCAATTTTTCATATAACTTTATCTTTTGAATTTTATTGACTTCTATGCAGGCTTTTATAGTTTTTAATTCGGTATCTAATTCTTTACTTAACCAATGGAGTGCTTTTGTATCTTTAGGGAAACATGAGCCTCCATATCCTATACCAGGTTTTAAAAATTTACTACCGATTCTTGGGTCATATCCCATTCCTAAAGTTACATCTTCAATATTAGCCCCAACTTTCTCACAGAAGTTTGCTATTTCATTAATATATGAAACTTTAAGTGCTAAAAAATCATTTGATGCATATTTTACCATTTCAGCACTTTTTCTATTCATAGAAAGATATGGTACATTATAAGGTGGCTTAGTTAAAGGTTCGTATACTTTTCTCATTATCTCGTCTGCTTTTTTATCCTCAGTCCCAACTATAATTCTACTAGCATAAAAAGTGTCTTTAATAGCAGTTCCTTGAGCTAAAAACTCGGGATTACTTGCGACATATACTTTTAGTCCTTTTTTTACATTGTCTTTTAAGTATTTTTCGATTTCATCATTTGTACCTATTGGTACTGTAGATTTAATTACGACAACGCAATCCTTTTGTAAAGACTCTGAAATCTCGCTAACAACAGAATAAACATAGTCTAAGTTGGCTGACCCATCTGCCCTTTCTGGTGTGCCTACACCTATAAATATAACATCTGCATCTTTATATGCATTTTTACAATCTGTTGTATAAGTTAATCTATTTTTATTATCTTTCATTAACTTTTCTAATCCATCTTCATATATAGGACTAATTCCTTTTTTCATCTTTTCTATTTTTGATTCATCCACATCAACACAAGTTACATTATGACCAATGTGAGCTAAAGCTACACCTGTAACTAATCCTACATACCCTGTTCCTGCTACAACTATTTTCATTTTTCACTACCTTCTTTCAAATAAATTATAAACTTACCTTTACTGAATTTAATTTATTATTTAAAAATCAACTCTTTTTGTACAAAGTAATTAACTATAAATATTACTATATCTACTACTATACTTATAAGTCCAACTTGTATATTTTTTAGTATCAATTTTAAAACATATATAGAAAAACTAGAAACTAAAGCTTGTACTACAACAAGTAAATAATATTTTATGATTGCATTTTTACCTTTATTTTTAAATACTACTTTTGAATTTAATAGAAAGTTTAACAACGATGATATCGCTCTTGCAATTAATTTTGATATGATTATAAATATATTATCTTTTAAAATAAACATTAATAAATTAAATAACAATTGGTCAACTACAAAAGATATTCCAGATGAAAAAATATATTTTACTGGAGTCAATAAACTATTTATTTTTAACTTCATCTTTTAAAAGCGCTAACTCTTGTCCTAGAGCCACAATTTTCTTTTTTAATTGATAATTTAATTTATATAAATCAAAAGATAATATAAGCAGTGCCATAAATCCACAAAACAATAATAAATTAGATACTTTTTCTATACCAATAAAATCACATAACTTACTTAACAATGGAGTTATAAATATACTAATAAACATTATTACTCCAAAAACAATCCATAATACTGAACTTTTAACAGGCATAGTTTGTTTCTTTATAGCTATTAAAATAATGATAAAATATATTACTGTTATTATTGCTAAAAATATTTTTAAATTAACAGATATCATTTTTTACCCTCCTTATAAGGTTTAAAATTAAATAATAATATTGAAATAAAAACATTAAATACATAATATATAGATTTTACAAAATTAATAGAAGACTTACCATTAGTTCTTGCATACATGTTAACCCCTACTTCTTTAACTTTATATCCGGATTTTAATATCGAATAATTTGTTACAGGCTCTGGATACTCATGTGGATAGTCTAAAGAAAATAATTTGATAATTGTTCTATCTACAGCTCTATAACCACTTGTTACATCTTTAATTTTTATTCCAGTTAATATTTTTATGAATGAAGATATTAATTTAATTCCTAATTGTCTAGAAAAAGAAGACTTAAATTTTGAAATATTTTCTATATATCTACTTCCAATTGTCATATTTGCTTTATTATTAATAATTGGGTCTATTAACTTTTCTACATAATTTATATCGTGCTGTCCATCACCGTCAAATTGAATAGCTATATCATAATTATTATTAAATGCATATTTATATCCTGTTTGAACTGCAGCACCTATTCCCATATTAAATGGGAGTGTTAAATGATTAATTTTATTTTCTTGTAGTACTTTTTCAGTTAAATCTTTTGAACCGTCATTTATAACAATATAATCTAATTTTACTTTTTTATATTTTTTTACACTCTCAAAAGTTGATAAAATATTTTTCTCTTCATTGTATGCCGGAATTATAATTAAAATCTTTTTATTATTCATTTTTTCACCTTTACTACTTTCTTATTTTTGTCATACATAGATATTGCAAGTAATAGTGGAGCTGTTAAAAATAAGGAATACACATATCTTAATTCACAAAATACAGGTGCAGCAATCATGATTGTAATCCAAAGAGCAATGGAAGGTATATATACTAGAATATGTTTCTTACCACTGTTATATATACTAATTACAAATCCAAATAACAATATTAAAAATTGTAATCCCACGCTCCATATTAACATTATAAAAGGAATTCTTCTGCTGTTTGTTGCATCAAGTAATTTATCAACAATACTTATATTATATGAAGTGTTATGTATATCTTCTCCTTCAAATCTGCCACTTTCTCTAAATTTACCGATTCCCCAATATATACTATCAGGATACCAATATCCGCTTGTTTGTGACAAATATGCTTCTATATAAGTTCTAGGATGTTTTAAGAAAATTTCACCCCATATCTTTATAAATCCGACCTTATCTTCTGCTAATTTTTCATTATTTGTTATCGATTTAATTGGATCCGCTATATATGGTTTATATAAACTTTTTATAGAAGATACTTCAACATATTTATTGAGTTTATTTAAGGTTTCTTTATCTACTTTTTCATCAGATGCAATAACTCTGGAAATTTGTTGAAGTGGAATTGAAAAGGCTTCAGAAGTTCTACCCTTTTCTACTCCACACAAATTATATATTGGGCCTTTGATAACAAAATACAATACTAGAATTGTTACATATAAACTTCTCAATATTAATTTATTTTTAGTAGTTGCAAAAAATATTAATGGCAAAAGCAAAATATATACATATATTCCATTGTTTCTAAAGAATAAAATCATTAAAATAGATATTATAAAGAGAATAATATATTTTATACTTGGACTAAAGTCGGTATAAATAAATTCATAAATTGATACAATTAAGAGTAAAAATGCCGCACTGAATAAAATATCTCTCCATATTGTTATACTATAAAACGCATGTAATGGATTAAATGCAAATATTAACCATAGTATTATACATACTTTTTTATTAAGCCCTTTATTATAGAAATATGAAATTGTAAAATTATAAATTAGTGATAATATAACCATTTGACATAACGTATATAATAATGTTGCAAGTGTCATATTATTAAACAATTTCATACCAAAATTCCATATAATTCCGAAGAAGAAAGTATAACCGAAACAATGAGAATCATCTAATATATTATATATTGTATTATGTATAACTCTGTATGAATCGTTAGTTAATATACCAGGATAAAATGATAAAAGATAAATTAACCAACACAAAATCATAACAAATACTAAAACGCAAAAAGTTTTTAACTTCATTTTAGATTTTCTAGTTTCTTTTAAATCAACTTTCTCTTGCTTAACTAATATATAGCAAATAATTCTTTTAAAAAATATATAAAAGCCTATTATTGCTATAATTATCGAAATAGTAGAATTCAAATCAAAAATAACTGAAATAGTCTCATTCCAAATAATTGAATTAACTCTATTACCAACTATCAATATTATACTTACTAAAATCGATAAAATCGAAGCAAATTTCTTTGTTTTAATTTGATAATCATAATTCATTTTTTTATAGAACATCAATAATAAAACAAATACCAAAACAGTTAAAATTCTATAATTATCAGATACAAATAAAATATTATAATAACTTAAAAAAGAAAAATAAGTTAGAAGAGAATACAATACTACAAGAATATTTTTTTTGTTTTTAATAAAATTAGCTTTAATTTTCCCAAACATTTTTTTATCTTCTCCTTCTATTTCTTTTTCTAAATTACCAATAAATTTTTCTGTATTACTTTTATATTTTTTTGGTTTAAAAGTTTTTATTTCTTTTATTAAGTCATCTAATGAATTGTTTTCATCGAGTTCAAGAACATAACCTTCATCTTTAAAGACCTCTACTAATTGTTTCTGATGATCATCTACGTGTTCATTATACTTTTGAAGTCTCGCACATACTATAACTTTTTTACCCTTTTTTAATGGCATTAAAACTGAACCAGTTCCTGAATGAGTTATTACTAAATCAGCCTTATCAATATATTCATTCATTTTTTCATATGGAATAAAGTCAAATATCTTCATTTTTTTACTTTCGTATTTTGTATGACCTGCTTGAACAATTATTTCATCTTTTATATTACTTTTTTCAATATAATCTAAGAGTCGTGTAAATTGCTCCTTTTGTGTCCCTAAAGTAACTAAAATCATTAATATATTCCTCCCCAATATTTTGCCTTAGGATAAAATTTTAACATGCTCTCCCATTGTACTACAAATGTAGTTGCTATAGGATAAACAAGCTTGCCTGTAAGTGTTGGGCTTGTCCTTTTAGCAAAACTTTCTATATAAATCACTTTTCTTCTAAATAGCCATCCTAAATAACACATAGGTACTGCTGTATGAGTTCCAGTTGTTACTATTACTTGTGGTCTATATTTTATAAACAAATATATTGATTTTAAAATATTAAAAGCAAATATAAACAAATATTTAAACAAATATTTTCTAGAACCATATTTTAAATATTCAGTATTATATTTTTCTTTTAAGTTTAAGGTTACATCTGTTTTTTCTGTTACTAATACATAGTTATAATTATTAAATAAACTTTTAAGTTCTAATAATTGAGTTAGATGTCCTCCAACACTTGAAATAAACATAACTTTTTTCATATTAATCTCCTAAAATAAATTCATTTATTTTATTTGTAATTTCTTCATTAAATTTTTTATAATCAAAATGTTTTTTTAATCTATAACCATTATCTAAAAATTCTTTCATTCCATTATAAATTCCCTTTGTAGAATTTTCACACAAAATTCCATAGCCCTCTTTCATTATTTTACTTGAATCGGCTACATCAGTACTAATGATTGGAATATTTAAAATCCTTGCCTCATCTAATACTAAACCATAACCTTCATATTCGGAAGAAAGTATGAAACAATCACTATATTTATAATAAGGATAAGGATTTACCTTTTTACCTAAAAGTAAGATTTTTTCATCTAAATTATATTTAGATATTAAATCTTTATATATATCATGGTCTTTACCATCGCCTATTAAAATTACTCTAAAATTATATCCTTCTTTCAAAAGTTTATTTGAACTTTCAATTATTCTTGTTATCTTCTTAGCTTTTTCCTCATGTCTTCCAACATTTATAAAAGTTATATCTTTAGATTTTTTTATATCTTTTACTTCCTTGTTTGAAAGACTTAATATTTTTTCACCATTTATATAGTTATTAATAGTCATAATTTTTCCCGAGTAATTTGGATAAATATTTAAAAATGATTTTTTAGCGCCATCACTAACACATACTACTTTACTAAATTTATCAAAAGAGACATTTCTTTTTAGTTTTTTGAGCTCTTCACTTGTCCTACATTTTAACAGATCATTATGTATAAATATGATATTGTTTTTACTAGATAATCTAGTTAATTTTGAAAGTATACCATGTTGATACGCATAGCATATAGAAATATCGTATTTATACGGATTTATTAAAAGGTTAAAATATGTTAAAAGCATTTTAAAACATGTAATTAATTTATTAAAGGTATTCCAATTACCTTTACACATTAAATCAATTTTAACTTTTTTAGGCACTGAATCTAAATATTTTTTTTCTATACTATATCCCAAATATAATTCAACATCACACTTTTCTTTTAAATCGCTCATATTTAAAAAGTTTATTAAAGACTGTTCCATACCACCTACAGAAAGTTTTGGCATATATATTATAGCTTTTTTTCTTAAATTTGTTTTTTTGCTTGTACAATTATCATATATCATTACAAAAGTAAGTGCGAAAAAAGTAGAAACAGATGGAGATAATAAAACATGTCCTGATATGAAAGATATGGCTAATACTAAAATGACAGATAATAGTAATAGGACTGTAAAAATATCATACACTATTATTTTTATATTTTTCATTGCATATTTTAATATTCCTACAATTAAATATATAAAAAGTATAATTAACAAACTAATACCAAATGAGCCATACAAATAATAAATGTCAAACAAATCTTGTTCAACTATTAAAATCGCATTATTCGAGTTTAAATAGTTCCTACCAATAACATTTGAAACTATATCAGAATTTTCTCTATTCTCCTGCATTTCTTTATTAAAATCGTCTCTTCCACTCAAAAATAAATCTTTTGCATTTTCTGAATTTACATCTTCAATATTATTTTTATTCATTACAGCATTAGTATTGTAAATAGCAGGTAATTCTTTCCAAAATAATAATGGAATTATAAAAACAATTATTGCTAGTACAAGTGAAAGATTAAATTTAAATTTTTTTATAGTAATAAGTCTATATAATATATATATTACCATAACTAATAGAAATCCAAGTAAACCAGTTTTAGTACCAACTACTATCATCATAATAGCGCAACTAATAAATAAAAATATATCTATAGGTTTCTTTTCATCACTGTGAAATGCATTATAAATAGATATTGGAAATAATAAACACAAAAGAGAGCCTATCTCATTTGCAGAATTAAACCATCCACTTATACCTCTTCTATTAATATCGTAACTTAAATATCCCGTATTTGTTATAATTGAAAGTATAAATACCATTGAAATAATTAAAAGTGGAATTCTTAACTGGTATACCTCTATTTTATTTCCATTTTTAAACCATTTAATAAAATAAAATATAGTTAAAACTAAATATAAATATTTAAACATATAGTTAAAATAACTATATGGGAGTGCTTTAACTACATCAAGGTTAGTGCATATATGAAAACTTGCAAATACTAATATTAAAAATATATACAAATAATTGACTTTTTTTTCGTACTTATCAAAAAACAACAAATATATTATCATTAAAATTATAATTATTCCTTTAATAATTACACCTAAAGTTATATTATAATTTAAGCGTGTCATTATAGATGTAATTACATCAAATAATGGTTGCAACAATATTAAAGCTGGTATAATTTTATTGTAAATTTTATTTTGCATATAATCCTACTTTCTATTTTTTTTATGATCGAACAATATATCAGTTCTAAGAACAAATATAATTAATAATGCCATAAGTACTCCATATATAATATACCCAATTTTTTTATCTACTAATATCCATATTATTGATGCTGTTGAAAATAGTGCAGTTATTAGATATATTATAAGTACTGTTGTTCTAACACTATAATTTCTTCTAAGTAGTTGATGGTGAAAATGACTCTTATCAGGAGTACCGATACTCTCACCCTTTAATTTTCTTCTTATTATCGCGCATAGAGTATCTAATATTGGAACTACTAATATACAAAGTGGTATTATTATAGAAGATGTTATTATTGTTTTAAATCCTAAAAGAGTTATTACGGCTATTATAAAGCCTAAAAACATAGATCCAGAATCCCCCATGAATATCTTAGCAGGATTAAAGTTATGTATTAAGAATCCTAAAGTAGAACCTAACATTATAAATGTAAGAACTACTGATAATCCTATTCTTCCTTGAAAATATGCTATTATTCCAATAGTTAGAAAAAATATTGAACTAATCCCTCCAGCAAGTCCATCCAAACCATCTATCAAATTCATACAGTTTATACAACCTAATATAAATATTATAGTTATAATATATGAAAAATTGCCAAAGTTAAAATATAAACCGAAGAAACTAACATCTTTTAAAAGTAAATTTCCATAGAATACAACTATTAAAGAAGCAATAACTTGTCCAATCAATTTATGTGATGCTTTTAAAGGCTTAATATCATCAAATATTCCTGTTATAATTAGAACAAAACTACCTATTAGTATTGAATTCATAGTAGGAGTGTGTTCTCCAAATATCATATATCCGAGTAAAAAACCTGCATATATTCCAAGACCGCCTAATCTAGGCATAGGTACTTTGTGTACTTTTCTTTCGTTAGGCATATCTAGTGCGCCTACATGCACTGCTATCTTTTTAACAACTGGAATTGTTAAAGCAACAAATATAAATGGTATAAACACCATAAACAATATCGAAGTTAAATTATTGCTCATTTATATCACCTAACTAATTATATCATATTTAATACTATTTACAAAGTATTTGTCGATTTTTTTATATATAACTTTATTTTTTTTTGTAAATAAGTTATAATTATAATGGTGGTACTATGAATAAGAAAAATATTGATTTATCTGATATAAAAGAAATGGATTTAGATAAAACTTCTTCATTTACAGATTTAATGTCAAGAAGTGAAAGAAAAAATAGAGAAATCGAAAAGAAAGAAGAAAATAATAGTAATGATGATATCATTGATATGGTATCAGAAAGAAAAAAAAGCACTAAAGATTTAACTTTAGAACTTGAAAAAGCTAAAGAAGAATATTCTAAAAGTAATAAAGAAGAAGATTTAAATAAAACTCAAATATTGGATTTAACTAGACAGATGAAGTTTAACTTTGAGGAGACTAAAAAAGAAAATAATAAGCAAAAGAAAAAAGGTGTTTCTCCTTTAAATATTATTGGTGAGATTAATTTACTTTGTATTGGATATTATATATATTTACTAGCATTTACTAATTACGAGGAAACTGAAACTAATTATATTTTAACAGGTGGTATTATAGTACTTTTAGTATTATTATTTGGATTATCTGTTGTAACAGGTAAAAAGATTAATAAATTTTTTATGGTATTAAATGTACTTGCTATCATAGCATTTATTGTATTTAATATTTATACATTATTATATTAAAAAATGAAGTTATTTAGCTCCATTTTTTCTTTTATTATCACGATTTATTTCTATTAGTAAGAATAACATCGTTAAGAAACATACAAAACTAAGTACAAGTACAATAGATAGATATCTATCTTTTTCTTTTGTCAATTTATCTAACATATCAGTATTATATCTTTGTATTGTATGTTCTTCAGAGTCATACATATAAAAATCTTTATTACCTGTATTTAAGTTCATACCATAAATTATATAATATACAGAATTATCATCTATTTTATATGCAGTAACCTCTTCATCATTTATTTTAATCTTAGTTTCTTTAAGTCCATTTGGAATTTTATTTGGATTAAGTAAAAATAATTTATTACTATTAAATCCTAATTCTTGATATAAAATATATTTATCACTATCTATATCGTATATATATAGTTTAATATTACCGTTTTCATCTTTTAATCCAACTAAAGTATAATCAATTATTTCGTTATATAAAGCAGGTACTTCCTCTCCACTAATTGTAACAGTAGTCTCTTTGTAATTGTCTGGCATAGTTAGTGCATTCTTTCTTTTAACTACAGTATACTCTTTTCCATCTACTTCTACTTTTATAGGATTTTTCTCTTCTACATTTATATTTATTACATAAGTTCTAACACTACCGTTTTGGGCAGTAACTATTACCTCTACTTTATTAATACCTTCAACAAGTGTTATATCTCCATCCCCTCTTACACTAGCAGTTCTATCTTCAACTGTCGCACTTATATTAACACTTTCAATAGAACTATCTAGGTCAAGTGAATATTCTAAAGTATCTTTATTAAATGAAGGGCTTAATTCATAATCATTTACTTTTAAACTACTTAAATAATTGTTTTTTGAGTATGATGCTTCTATCTCTGCTTGAGTTTTAATACTTATAGTTTTAGATCCACTTGATGTACTTAAATATTCTTCATTAAATGAATATACTTCCTCTCCATAAGAATATATTCTAGCACTTCCACTCTTCAAAGCCTTAAATGTTAAATTATAAGTTTTAGACTTTTGATTAGAACTACCTGCATAATCTACTGCTCTTTGTCCACCTTCAGTCATAGTAGATGATACAAGTCTAAGTAAAGATGTATCATATCCTATTTTAAAGTCCCAAGCACCTAAACTTGTTGAAGAAGATATTGTAACTGTTACTGTTATATTGTTACCTACAACAACTGTATTATTACTCTTGATGCTGATAGATGCTCCTGCTGCACTTACACTACCATGAAAAATCATGATAGATATTACAAACACCATTGAAATAAACAAACTTTTAATATATTTTTTCATGTTAACCTCCTATTGTTCAATATAACTTATTCCTAATATATGTCTTTGAACTTTAAGTAAATCTCTTACAGATATCTTTCCAGATTTAGTTGGATTTGCAGCAATAGCCTCAGCCCCTGTAAGTTTAATACTTCCAAGAATATCTTTTTGTATTCTAAGTAAATCAAGTGAAGTTATCTTAGCATCTCCATTAGTATCTCCATATATAACTACTTCATATGCTTTAGTTTCACCTGCACTTGTAATTGATACTACATCTCCAGTTGCAAATGTTTTTGTATCTTTTTTATTTTTACTATTAGTAATATTTACCTCTGCAGTAGCACTTATAGATTTTACTTTATTTACTAAAGTATTCATCTCTAAAGTTAAATCAATTCCACTAAAATATTTACCGTCAGATTTAACTCCAAGTTTTTCAACTATCTCATCTACAGTAGGCTCTCCACTTTCATTAGCGCTTCTTACAATATTCAAATTATAAGTTTTAGTATCTCCATTTTGGGCAGTTACAACAATACTAAATTTATTATCTCCTACATTTAAATTCTTTTGTCCAACATTGCTTATTTTGGCCTTACTGTTAACTGTAGTAGCAGTTATATTAGTACTTGATGTGGAATATCCAACATATACAGTATAATCAGTTATACCACCATTAAATTCTGGAACTGAAATTTCTTGATTGCCTACTTTATATTTTAGCGTTTTTAGATAATTATTAGGATTACCTTTATTTGGCATAATAGTTTCACTAGGCATATTTTCATAAACTGGTATTGCGAATGTAAATGGCTGGTCGAGTATTCCAAGTTCTAAATATGCAGCACGCACTTTAGCGCCCTCTGAAGTTGCACCTCTTATATTTGTTTGATATTGGTGTGAATATACCGTATATCCTTTTTCACTATCTGGATGTACATTAAATTTCTTAGAATACATAGTATATTGGCCTGTCGATAAATAGTTTGCTCCAATAAACTTCGCACCACCTATAATAGCCTCATCTAAACTCTTCCAAGGTCTATCATAACTAGTCTCGTTTGAATTTTCTCCACCTCTTGCATATATAACACTATTTTGAGCAGGAACAGTGTCGGTTCCAGCACCTATATTATATACATTATAAAATCCACCATCTATCCATTTGCCTCTTAAACTAGGGTATTTTTTATTTTCAGTACTATAAGTAAAACCTTGACCACTAGTCGCTTGAGTTCCATTTCCAACTTCTTGGGATGCAAGGGCTGCAAGATAAACACTGCTTACTCCACTTTCTTTTGCAGCGGTTATAAACGCTTCTGCATTTTTTAACATAAAATTATTTTTTAAAACTACTTTAACTCCATCTAATGTCTGTATACTTGGATTAGATTCAAGAGTTTCAAATTGAAATATAAACTCAGTATTTAAAAAGTTTCTAGGGTCCATATAGTATGCGACAACACCACTACTTGCAGCATACCAACTAGAGCCTTCTTTTACTTTAAATGTATCACTGTAGTAATCGTATGAGCCTCCAAGTGTTGAATAATACCCTTCTTCACCACCATCAATTAAACTCATTCCAACTGCACTTTCTTTTTCAACCGCACTGTTCCAATCAAGTCCTGTTTTAACTGCTTTAAAAGTCCAATTTGGATGTGCGAGTTTTAAAACTGCTAGTTTTTCAAAATAACTTCTATCAAAACCTGCATCAGTAAATTCCTTTTCTAACTCACTAGTTAATACACTAGTTTTTAAATATTCATTACAATAATATCCGTAATATGTCTTACCATCTTTTGGATAGTAAAAACTAGTATATACATAATAATCACTACAAAGATTTTTATTTTTAGTAGGAACTTTATCATAATTAGTAAGTACAGTTACCTCATCTCCTGCATCTAACCATCTAACTGCCCCGGCTACTGTATTTAAATTTTTATCTTGATAAAAACAGTATCCAGTAGAACCTTTATATAAATCACAAGAAGCACTACCAGGTATAGATACTTTTGCCTTATAATCTGCTTGTACACTATTTATACAAATAAAAGGTAGTACAAATAAAACTATCATAAATATATATTTATAACTTTTCATTTTACCACCTACCTTCATAATAATTATAGCAAAAAACGACAAACTTGTACAGTCTATCATAATTATTTCACATTTTTTACACTATATATACTTATATTTTTACTTCCATAACTTCTCTCTTTAATTAAATTTAAGTTATCATTTAATATTTTTTCGTTTTCATATTCGCATACTATTATACCATTTTCATTTAACAAGTTGTATTCAAGTATTCTATTTATAGAATCATTTATTAAATTTAATTTATAAGGTGGGTCTAAAAATATTATATCGAATTTTATGTTATTATTTTTAAAAGTCTCTAAAACATTTTTATAGTCACTTTTAATTATATTAACTTCTTTAATTCCACTAGTATTCTTTTTTATTATATTTATTAATTCTATATTGTTATCTATGAAATAGCACTCTTTAGCGCCATTACTCAAGGCCTCAATTCCAAGTGAACCACTACCTGCAAATAGGTCTAAAACAGTACTACTTTTTATTTTACTTTGTATCATAGCAAATAAAGATTCTTTAACTCTATCCATAGTTGGACGAGTTCCATCTATATCAAATCCTATTAAATTTTTACCTTTATATTTACCACTTATAACTCTCATTATACCACCACTAATACTATATCATATTTTTCTAACTTTTTAAAGAAGACATAATCGCACTTAACATCTCAAATGTAGATAAGGCTTTATTAATTCTATCACTAGGTCTTAATTTATAATTAGTTTTAACTTCGTTTACAAAATCGTTAAATGTATTAGGATCCCTATTTAATATTTTATACCAATGTGAATTTTCATGAAGATACTTTACATATAGAGGGTTACTCTTTATTTTAAATTGAACATCTAATGTCATTAATCCTCGAAGTGTTTATAGAGTGGTCTTGGCTTATAAGTCTCTTTAGTAGTCTTTGTATTATCTTTCTTAGAGAAGTCTTGTACAACTCCTAAAACTCTTTGAACATTACCAATACCCTCTTGTATACCATCTAAATCTACATTTTTAAACCAATTTACTACTTCACTCAAGGTAAGCCCTGCAATACCTGCTTTAGCAACCTTTGTTGTACCAGTAGTATTAGAATTTCTCAAAG
This sequence comes from uncultured Bacilli bacterium, assembly GCA_947628915.1. Classification (GTDB taxonomy): domain Bacteria; phylum Bacillota_I; class Bacilli_A; order RF39; family UBA660; genus UMGS1613. Next base: position 17,648 of record CANRBR010000011.1, read on the forward strand.
AATTATTGTTACTTGTATACTCTTTCCATACATTTTCATCTTCACCATATATATCATACATCTCATAGAATTTTTGCCATGTCATTTCATTTGTTTTTACATAACTAATAAGTCTAGGATTTTTCTTTACAAATTCTTTAAACTCATCTTTTTTCACATTACCACCTAATAAATTATATGCCTAATATTTTAGATATTTCTAATAATTTTATTTAAATATTCACTATCTTCAATCTTATTTATACCAAAACACTTTTTGCCTAAATCTTTTAGAGAGGCACCTATGTGGTATAAAGTATCATCTATTATCATAAATCTATCGTGAAATATATTTGAATGTTTTATTATTAAGTTTGGATATTGTTTATTAAATTTATCTTTGTCTAATTTAGTTAAATAATCTTTATTTGTAACTATTGTTACATCTACATTATTTTTCTTATAAACTAACATATCTAATATACTTTTATCTATATAATTATCTATTATAATTATTCTATTTGTTGATTGTTTTATTAATTCTATTATTAGACTATAAGCATCGTATATTTCTCCATTAAAGAATATCTTTTGACTTTCTATTTTTTTTGGTTCTAGTGCATCAAATATTTTTTCAAAGTTTTCATCATACTCTAACATTTTTATTTCTATATTATTTATTTTTCTAAATATATCCTTATTTTCATTTATGAATTTTCTCATTGATACAAAAGCTACGATTATTTTCTTACTAACTTCTATCGCAATACTGCTTTTAAGCATACCAGCTAACATCATAACTCCATGTTCTGTAAAAACATATGGATTATATTTTCGATGTTTACCTTTCCCATTTTCTAAGGTCGCATTTTGCGACCTTAAAGAATTTATCTTACTCATTTCAATTTTTGTTATTTGAAAACAAAAATCTTCTGGAAATCTATCAGTATTTCTTTTAACTATTTCATTTACTCTTTTCGTATCATAACCATAAAGCATTGCAACATCACTATCTAACATTACTTGTTTCCCTCTTACTTCATATATTAGATTTTCTATTTTTATATCTTTTATTTCGTTCACTTCAAATACCTCCTATATATATCATACGACAAAACTTTTCTATTTCCTTTTTTTAAACAAAAAAAATAGAATTTTTTTCTACTTTCCTTTTAAATAAGGATATTCTAGTGAATCTATTTTAACTTTTTTTAGTATATTTAAATCCTTAACTGTACCTTTACTTTTAATCTGTAAATAATTACCGGTATGACCAATTATATATCCATCTTTATATATTTCAGGTAAAAATTCTACTTCTTTACCTATAAATTTACTAAAATATTCTATCTCTAATTTTTTACTTAAATCTATTAAAATTTTAACTCTTTTTTTCTTAGTAACATCATCTATATGATTAGGTAGTTCCTCTGCTTTAGTACCTTTTCTAAGCGAAAAAGGAAATACATGTATCTTAGAAAATCTTATTTTATTTACTGTATCTATTGTTTCATTAAATAACTCTTCACTCTCACCTGGAAATCCAACTATTATATCAGTTGTTATTGAAATATCAGGTCTAATACTTCTTATTTTTTCTATCTTTTTTATAAAATATTCTTTATCGTATTTTCTATTCATTAACTTTAATATTTCATTAGAACCTGACTGTATTGGAATATGCATGTGACTAACTAATACTTTACTATTTTTAAGTACATCCATAAAATCATCATCTAACTCAGTTATTTCTATTGATGATATTCTAAGTCTTTTAAGTCCTTTTATATTTTCTATTTCTTTAAGTAGTTTAGAAAAACTATAATTATTCAAGTCAGCCCCATAATGTCCTGTATGTATACCTGTAAGTACTATCTCTTTATGTCCATCTTTAACCAGATTAGTAATTTCATCTATTACCACTTTAGGTTCTTTACTTCTAACTTTTCCTCTTGCAAAAGGAATAATGCAGTAACTACAATAATTCTCACAACCATCTTCTATTTTTACAAAAGCACGTGTCTTATTAAAATTGTTTAAACACATATCTTCAAAGTCTTTATCCATTATATCTTCAACTAAATTGATTGGTCTTTTATCTTTTTTAAACTGTTCTATATACTCTACTACTCTACTTTTACCAGTATTTCCAAGTATAATAGAAACATTTAGTCCTTTTAATAGATTAGAATTTACTTGAGACATACAGCCTACAGCAACAACAATAGAATTGGGATGATTACTTATTACTCTTCTAATAGTCTTAAGAGATTTATTATCACTCGTATTAGTTACAGTACAAGTATTAATTATATATATGTCTGCATCATCTTCACTAGACTCAATATATCCATTATTAATTAAATTATCTTTCATTACATTAGATTCATATGTATTTACTTTACACCCTAATGTATATATATAAAACTTCATACAATCACATCCAGCAATATTATACTAAAAAAGAATAGAAAAATCTATTCCATTTTTATTGAAACTGCAATTCCGTCTCCAAGAGCATAAAATGTAGTTTTATAACTTTTATTTTCTTTTAAATATTCTATATATTTTCTAATCTTTTTTACTAATTGTTTAGTATTTCTATTATGAGTTTTAGAATCATCTAAAACAAGTCCGTGAAAAGACAAATTATCACTTACAATAACACCGTTAACTTTTAAATTCTTATCAAATTTTTCAAAGAATTTAATATACTGTGCTTTTGCAGCATCAATAAATATCAAATCAAATGTCTCATCTAAATCTATAAAAAGTGCATCTGCATTTATTATAGTTATTTGATTATTTAAATTAAAATCATTTATATTTTTAACTGCTAAATCGTATCTTTCTTTATCACGTTCAATAGTAGTAACTTTTATATCACTTTTAACACTTGCCATTTTTATTGCAGAATATCCTATCGCACTACCTATTTCAAGTATATTTTTTATATTGTTTTCTTTTATATAGTTTGTTAAAAATTCTATACCATCTTTTTGCATTATAGGAATATTATTAATTTTAGCATATTCTTCTAAAGATTCTATTCGTATGTGTACCATAAACCTTCATTTATTAATATATCACGTGTTTCTATATGTTCCTCATAAGTACTAGAAAAATAAGTCTCTCCATTTTTATCTGCAACAAAGTAATACTCAGTAACATTTTTATCTGGATTTAATACTGCATCGATAGAATCTATACTAGGATTACAAATAGGTCCTATTGGAAGTTTACCTGCTAGATAACTGCTGCGAGTATTATAATCGTTTGCAGCATCTATTTCAGCTTTATATAAGTCTCTTTCACTAAGTTCTACCTTTGCTGCATAATAAGTTGTAACATCACTACCTAAACTCCAGTTAGAATTGAGTCTGTTATAAAATACTTGAGCTATACCTGCTCTATCACTATTCTTAGCTCCTTCAAGTTCTACTATAGATGCTAAAGTTAATATTTCATGAACTGTATAAGAACTATTTTCTATATCTGTTTTATATTGAGATAATTTTTTATCCATCTCATCTAACATTACTTTAAATATTTCTTCTACTTTAACATCTTTATTTTTAAATTCATATGTGTTTGGATATAAATATCCCTCTAAAGAATAATATATACCACTTTTTTCTATGTCATTACTTATAAACCAATAATCGTTAATAAGACTATCTAAGTATTCTTTATTTTTAAGTAAATTATATACATCAGTTTCGGTATTGTTAGTATATTCTTCTATAGTACTAGCAATACTTCTCATATTTTTTCCTTCTTTAAATGTAATAACTACAGCATCAGGATTATATGTATTACCTTTATTAAATACGTCAACAATCTCCTTGACACCCATATTTTTATTTAATTTATATTTACCTGCTTCTATTTTATTTATTTTATTAAATCTAATATAAAGTTTAAAACACAATTCGTTTCTAATTAAACCTTCACTTTTTAATTTAGATATTACACTGTTATAATTACTTCCACTATCTACCATAAATTCTACTTCACTTGAATTACGACTTACTGCTTTTAAATTAATATTATAAAAAACTATAAATCCTAAAATTAGGATTGCTACTAATCCTATAAAAGAACATAATAAAATTACAACTGTTTTCTTCATATAAAAAGATAAGTAATTAAATTACTCTCCTTCTCCGTTATTAGCTTCTTTTTGTAATTCATCTAAAATAGTTTCTATTATTTTCCATTCTTTATCAGTTTCAATTGGAAGTAGTTTTGTTTCATCCTCATCTGGATTATATATTGAAGCATATACTTTAGTATTACCTTCTTCATCAATAGTATTATCTGTATATACTATATAGTTTTTCTTTGTTTCATCTGATTCAAAAGTAAATAAAACCTCGCAATCTATTTCCTTTCCCTCATCGTTTACAACTTTAAAAGTCATTGTTTCTTCTTTCATAATTTTCCTCCTTTTTCTTTATCCAAATATGTTTGAAGAATGATATTTGCAGCTAAACTATCTATTTTCTTTTTTCTTTTCTTTCTTGAAACATCGGCTTCTAACATGTAGTTAGTAGCTTCAACTGTAGATAATCTCTCATCTTGAAGTACTACTTCTATATTAAAAGTACTTATTAATAATTCTTTAAATTTAATAGTTTCTTCACATCTATATCCAACAGTGTTATTCATATTTTTGGGCATACCTAAAACAATTTTTGAAATTTGATACTCATCTATAATACTCTTTAACTCTGGTAATATAGAAGAATAATCATATTCATCAAATCTAATCGTTTTTAGAGCAGTTGCAATAGTTTTTGTAGTATCGCTTATAGAAATCCCTAAAGTTTTTGTTCCAAGGTCTAAACCTAAATATCTCATTTGTTATTTAAAAAGTCTTCTACAAGTATCTCTAGTATTTTAGTTCTATCGAATAATGATATTTTATTTCTAGCTTCTTTATGGCTTGAAATATATCCTGGATCTCCACTCATCAAATATCCTACTATTTGATTTACTGGATTATATCCACGCTCTTCAAGAATTTCTGCAACTTCTTTAACTACACTAGATACATATTCATTTTGAAATTCATTTGAATCATATATTTTAGTATCGTTCATACTATCACTCTTTCTATGAATACAATATTATTGTAACATGATTTAAAAATTTTGTAAACAAAAAATATGGTAATCGCTTAAAAAATTTTAAATAAATCGTGATATAATTAAATCAAGATAAAAAGAGAGTTGATTTAATTAT
>CANRBR010000012.1 GCA_947628915.1 uncultured Bacilli bacterium
GTATCTGAATCAAGAAATCCTAATTTTGCTGAAATATTTCATAGATTAAATTATGTTGAAAATTATGGCACTGGTATCGGAAGGATAATAAATGAATATCAAGACTCTAAACTAAAACCAATTATTGAACTATCAGAAAATGTTTTTAAAATAACATTACCAAATTTAAACTATATTGCGAGTAATAAAAATGAATTTAATACTATGACTCAAGAAGAAATTATTACAAAATATGTTAAAGAAAAAACAAAAATAACTAGACTGGAAGTTGAAAAACTATTAGATATAGGAAGTACAAGATCAAAACAAATTATTAACAAATTATTAGAGAACCATATTTTAATAAAAAAAGGTACTGGAAAAAATACATATTATGTATTAAAATAAAACTAATTGATTTACTATATATCAAATCGTTATGAGCAAAAGTTGTAGATATCTTCCACAATCGCTCTATTAAGGAGTCTACTCGGAACTTTTAAGTTTAATATATAAATCCATACTAAAAGAAAGAATGCTATTTATGGTAAATATTATTAAACAAGAAGTTATTATTAAAAAATCATAAAAAAAGCGATGGCTCAGAAAAATAAGTCATCGCTTTATTTTGCAGATTTATATAATTTTGTAAAATACCCATTTTTATCTAATAATTCATCATATTTTCCTTCTTCTTGTATAATACCATCAGATAAAACATATATTTTATCTACATCTTTAATTGTTTCTAATCTATGAGCAATTACAACTAAAGTTTTATTATCCAATTGTTTAACAACATTTTTCATAACAAATTTTTCTGTGATATTATCCATAGCACTTGTTGCTTCATCTAAAATAATTATTTTAGAATCATCAAAGAATAATCTTGCGAGTGCGACTCTTTGTCTTTCTCCACCAGACATTCTTACACCTTTTTCGCCAAGTTCCGTGTCTAAACCGTTTTCAAGTTTTTCATAAAATTTATCTAAACAAACTAAACTTAATACTTTTAGTATCTCTTCATCAGAAATTTTCTTATCAAATATTAAATTTTCTCTTAAAGTACCGTCAAATATTGGTGCTTCTTGTGAGACATAAGTTACACTATCGTAAAATGAATTTAAATTAAGTTTTGATAATTCCTTATCATCAATTAGAATATTTCCTTTGTTATACTTAATTAATCCCATAATCAATTTTATTATTGTTGACTTACCAGAACCCGATTCCCCAACTAGTGCAATTGACGAATTTTTATTTATTTTAAATGATAAATTATTAATTATATTTCTTTCACCATTGTAAGAATAATATACATTTTTAAACTCAATATTTCCCTTTAATTCCTTTAATTTTAAACCATTATTTAATGCTTCATCATCCTTTATATCTAATAGTTCAATGTATTTATTAACTGTTACTTTGTTTAACTTATAATCTACATATTCAACATTAAAAATTGCAATTGGTTCATATGCTTTTCCAAGTAATGCGATAACTGTTACAACAGCTCCAACCGATAGATCAGATTTTAAAACTGCATATCCTAAAACAATAACTTTTAAAACATTTACTATTAAAGCAAATACAGTAAAGAAAATTTCATGTACTAACTTAATCTTTGTTTTGTCATCAACAATGTTTTTTATTTCGTCTTTTGTTACTTTTATTTCAGTATCAAATTTTTTATTAGTTCTAAACACAATTAATTCCATAAATCCTCTAACTAAGTGTTTATTTAAAATTTCTTGATTTGATAAGATACTTTCTTTTAATTTATAAAGTTTTGTTAGAATTAAATTTGAAATGATAACCACGATAATATATCCTAAGAATACAAATAAAACATATTCTTTTTTAACTCTAAAAATGAAAATCAGACTAAATATAGCAGTCGGTAATAAATACCTAAATAGTTTTAACCAAAAGTTAATCATTATATCTCTTGAGGCTGTTGCTCCATCTTCTACTTTTTGAGTAAGTCTTCCTGTTCCAATTTTTTGATACTCTAAATAATCGATTGATTTTATCTTTTTTAATGATTGAAGTTTGAAATCTAAATATAATTTATTTTTTACTTGCTGTTCAGGATAATTTTCAATGTATCCTAATATTGTCGATATTAACAATAAGGCTCCATATATTATTAGTGGAATTATTGTAAGAGTTTGAAATTGAAATGCATCCAATATTTTTTGATAGTATGTCACACTATATAAATCCAAAAAATTGATAATAATACCTATTAGCACATAGAATATTATCATCTTTAAATTGTTTTTAATTACTTCTTTAAATAATCTCATAATTTTACCTCCATATTTTTTTACACATATATTGTGATTTCAAATAAAAAGAACCTCCTTTCACAAATAGCAAAAACATCACAATTTTTAATGTGTGCGATTTGCCATTCATGAAGAGATTCTTAAGGCTCATCATTATTCCTTTAAACAATTTTGTTTATATGGTAGTAAAACGCGAATGGACTAATTGAATTACTACAATTAAAGTATAACATATTTTTAATAATTATACAAATTAATACTTTATTGTCTGTACACCTTTAAATTCCTTAATCTTATCAACAATAGCTTTAATATCCTCATCAGGTTTTATTTCAACTATAATTTCATCTGACAGTGGATTATCTTCTAATTCACTTAATACTTCTTTAAAAGTCTCATTACTTTCCATAAATTCTTTCTTAATTTCTTCTTTTGATTTTATTTGGACATCTTTAATATTATTCAATTTTTCAATATCTTTTGCTATTTTTTCTATTTCTTCACTAGATACATCACTTTCCAAAAAAACTATCATAATTCTATTTACATCTAAATCTTGTTTATTTTTATTTCTCATCCCACAACCTGTTAATACTATAATCAAGACTCCACATAATAAAATAGTTAAAACTGCTTTTTTCATAAACCTCACCTACTAAATCATTACTTTTAAATAAAGTAAAACAAAAATTTTACATTTTTTTCCAAATAAATTATATCATACTTTAAAATATTTTTTAAACAATCTCACTATTATTATAGTCAATTTTTTACCAAGTATAAATCTATATATAGAATTCAAACTAATTATAGAAAGGAGGATTTTATGACTAGTAAAGTTTTTAAAAATGCTTTAATGTTTGCTTTTTTATTTATGTTTATTACAGTAATGCCTACTTTAGTAAGTGCGAAAACAGCAAATATTAGTAGTCAAGAAGATTTTAAAAACGCTTTGAAAGATACTGAAGTTGATACTATTGTATTAGATAGTGACATAAATACAACTGAAAAGATAAATATAACTAGACCTATCTATATAGATGGTAAAGGGCATACTATGAAATATACTGGTACATTTAAAGGTGGAAGTGACAAAACTGTTTGGGATGGTATTTACTTACTTCAAGTATATAGAACTACTGCAACTATAAAAGATATTAAACTTACGGGTGGTAACGCAGGATTACTTGTAAACGGTTCTTTAGTAACTTTAAAAGGTAACGTAGATGTTTCAGGTAATGGTTTTGGAGGAATTGAACTAGGTCAAGGTGCGAATGTAACTGAACAAGTTAAATTATCCTTAACTGAAGGTGCTAAAATAGTAAATACAACTGAATCAAATAGTGCGCCAACTCTTTGGGTACCAAGTGATTCTAAAGAAGCTAAAATAGAAGCAAATGGAATAACTGCTACTATTAAATCTGGCGAAGAATTAGAACTTAAAGAAATCAATCAATTAATAAAAAATCCAGAGACATCAGACCCATTATACTTATATATTATATTAAATATTATAGGTATACTATCTCTAACGATGTGTTTTAAAAAGCTTAAAAGGAACTAACGAGTTCCCTTTTTTATAAGTTTAGAATGCACGACTATTCTATTTCCATACATGTCTTTACAAGTTGAAAGAGTTAATATTAAATCATTGGTATCTACACTAGTATTAAAATCAAATTTACTTCTTTTTATTATAGTATTCAAAAATTCTTTATACTTTTCTTTATTTTTAAAATATGTAGTCATATAATAAACTTCTTTTTTTATCTCGTATACACTTATTATCTGCCAAATAGTATTTTGATATGGAGTTGATAATTTTATAATATGATTTGATTTATCATTAAACCATTCTTCTTTTAAAGTATTTTCTAAACTACCAAACATATTATTATCTTTTCTATTATGCCCATATATAACCGTATTTAAACTCAAATTATCTAATGAATTTCTATAATCTAAGAATATCCACCCTACTTTATTATAAGATTTATCAAAAGAGTGATTTAAATAAAATTCATTATCACTATACTGAACAACAGGATAATCTACATTTGTCCCACCTACATTTATCCAACCTACTGTATCTTTATTTTTATCTAATAAAGTTTTAAAATCTACTTGTATAAATTTAGAGTCTACATAAATCCAATATATGTCATTTTTATCTTTCGGAGGATTTACAAGTTCATAATCTTTAAATACTATGTTCTCATCTTTTGATAATTCTTTTAATTCTTCACTTAATTTATTTGATTTATTAGTATCATCTATCCAAATAACAATTTTTGATAAACTATATATAACTAATAAACTAGATAAAAACAAAATAATATATAATATAATTTTTTTCATAATCACTATTATTATGTTTATTTTTTTTAAATTTATAAATAATAATTATTGATTTTAATATTTAAAAATAGTATATTATTTTTGGTGAGATTATGGATGTTTTACACACTTTAGCCCCTATTTATGATGAAAATTCTAAAGTACTAATATTAGGTAGTATGCCAAGTGTTAAATCAAGAGAATACGGATTTTACTATGCACACCCTAAAAATAGATTTTGGAATACGCTTTCAAGAGTTTATAATGAAGAAATAACTGATAAATTAGAATTCTTAAAAAGACATAATATAGCTTTATTTGATGTAATTAAAAGTTGTGAGATTATTGGTTCTAGTGATTCATCAATTAAAAATGTCATACCTAATGATTTAAAACCTATATTAGATAATTCTAATATTAAAACTATTTTTACAACAGGCAAAAAAGCATATGATTTATATAATAAATATATATTTAAAGAAACTAATATTAAGGCTATATTATTGCCTTCTACATCTCCAGCAAACAGCCCTAAAGGTATAGAAGAAAGACTATTTAACGAATACAAAAAAATAAAAGAATTTACTGATAAATAGGTAAATTCTTTTTTATATTAGTATCCATTAGCAGTTACACCATAAACGGCTTGTGAATAAGTAAAGCCTTCATATTCCAATTGACTTATTAGACCATCTCTTGAAAAAGACATAACATTTAAATAGGATTTTGCTTTCTTTGCAGCTTGCTCATTCCAATCTGCACCACAGTTATCTGCTCCATATGTTGCTTGTTCAGTTGTAAACTTTTCATACTCTAATTGCTTTATCAATCCTTTGTATGAAAAAGCCATTGTGTTTAAATATGATTTTGCTTTCTTTAGTGCTTGCTCATTCCAGTTTGCTCCGCAATTATCTACTGCATAAGTTGCATCTTCTTCAGAATATTGTTCAAATTCTAATTGATTTTTCAATCCTTCATAAGAAAATGCCATTGTATTTAAGTATGATTTTGCTCTTTTTAATGCGTTTTGCTTACTTATACTTACTGATGAAGAACCATAATTATTAGAATTATTATTCAAATTATTATTTTCTTCATAATAATCATTTTTATTGGTTGAATCGCTATCTATATCATCATCGTCATAATCTATATCATAATCATCTTGTTCTACTTTTTCTTCCGTATCAACAGAACTATTCTCTCTATTACCTAAAGATGATATATTTTTCATAGTAATAACAAACATAATAGTTACAAAAGCTAGTAAAATACATCCTCCTATAATACTAAATACAATAATTAAAGTTTTTTTATTATTCTTTTTTTCCTTCATACATACACTCCTTACACTTAATCCCATTCTCTAAAAGATTTAATTATCTCTCCACTAGTCGCATCTACATAATATTCGTACTCAAATCTATTATAGTTAAAATCTATATCATATACTGTTTTACCAAATTTATTTTCTAATTCGACACTTACATCGTATATATCACTTCTATTTATATTTAAATCTTTTAAAACTATATCGAGTACATCACTTCTAGATATATAGTTATTGCTTGAACTATTATTACTTCCATTATCCCCATTATTATTAAAATCATCATCTATATATATGTCGCTTCTATCTTCATACATATCATCGTCAAATTTTTCTTTTATAAGTACAAGTGAAAGTATTAATAATAGTAAAACTATAAGACTTGAAAGTATAATAACTACCCATTTTAAATTATTATTTTTTTTATACACATACCCACAATTAGGACAACTAGGTGTATTATCACTAATCTCTTTTCCACATTCCTTGCATTTCATTAAAGCCATACTATTACTCCTATTTTATTTCAATCAATTCGTATTCCTTTGTTCCAAATCCAAGATTTGCTGCAGCATCTATTGTATGAGTACCATGTCTTGAGTTAATTCTCTCAAGTAAATGGTCCCTACCTGGGTCATTAGAACTTTTTACTAAATCTATACAAGCTTCATCTATAGCTATTGGGTCAAGGGATGCAAGTATACCAATATCTTTCATACAAGGGTCTTCAGCAACATTACAACAGTCACAATCAACAGACATATTGCACATTACATTTATGTATGCAATATTACCTTTAAAATGATTAACAACTGAAGATGCTGCATCAGCCATAGCCTCTAAGAAACTATCTTGGTCTGCTTTAAACATATCTTCATATGATGCATTTTCTACTCCCGCACAGTGTATATACCTTTTACCTTTACTAGATGCAACGCCAATTGATAATTGTTTTAATGCTCCACCATATCCACCCATAGGATGACCTTTAAAGTGAGATAAAACTAACATAGAATCATAATTATTTATATGACTTCCTACATAGTTTTTCTTGATTACTTTACCATTTGGTATATCAAGGACTATATCATTTTCACTATCCATTATATCTACATTAAAGTACTTACTCCATTCGTGTTCCTCTAGTAATTTTTCGTGTTTTTCTGTTGTATCACGCGCTCCATCATAAGCAGTATTACACTCTACTACTGTACCATTTACATAGTCTATCATAGGTTTCATAAAAAGTGGTTTAAGGTAATTTTGATTACCCCTCTCACCTGAGTGTACTTTAACTGCTACATTACCTTTTAAATCGATATTTAACTCTTTAAATACTTTAACGACATTCTCTGGTGTTATATCTTTAATAAAATAAACTTTTGCTTTTTCCATATTTCCTCCTATACACTTTTAGAATTTATAACAAATTCTCTAACTTTTTTACTATCTTTTAATCCATCCTCATTTTTACATCCACTATTAACATCAACACCATAAGGGTTAGTAATAGTAATTGCTTCTTTTACATTTTGAGGAGTTAAACCTCCAGCTAAAAAAACCGGTTTATTCAATTTTTTTATTAATTCTCTACTCTTATTCCAATCGTGAGTAATTCCCGTACCTCCTATTTGATCAGTTTTTAAATTAAAACTATCTAGCAAATAGAAATCTACATATTTCATGCTTTCGTAATCAGTAATTATTTCTCCATTACTTGATACTTGTATTAATCTAACTAATTTTATATTGGGTAATTCTTTAACTATTTTTTCTACTTCTTTTTCTTCTATATTAGAATGAAGCTGTATAATATCATTACCTATATATTTTGTAAGAGATATAATTTCATTAGAATTGGTCAAATGTGTTACTAAAGAAACTTGACACCTTTTATTTACATAGTCAGTGATATCTTTTGCTGTTTCTTTATCTATAAAATCATTACTGTTATGTTTTTTACCTACTAATATTCCAATTATATCAGCTTTAGCATCTAAACACATTTTTGCATCTTCTATACTTCTATTCGCACATATTTTTACTTTAACCATTTATGCTCCTTTTAAAATGACTTTTATCTACTCCACATATAGGACATACAAAATCATCACTTAAAGGTCCTTTATGTACATATCCACATACATCGCATACATATACTTCTTCTGTTTCTTCTATATATGTAGGGGCTTTAATCGGAGATGTTCCTTTAATGACTTCGTGGTAATACTTATATGTCATTGGAGTATAATCATTTTCCTTTTTAGTACTTAGTATTTTTGCTATAAATATATCGTGTGTATCCGCATTTATTATATCTATTACTTCACACTCGATATACCCTATCATACTTTCTTTTAATACTTTTGTACCATCAATTATATTATAATCAAAATTTTCAAACTTATCAATATCTTTAGAACTTCTAAATCCAAATGTAGATATAACGTTTGGATTAGTTTTTTCAGATATTATTGATACTATAAATTTTTTATTTTCTTTAATAACCTTATTTGTATAATTATCTTTATTTAAACTTATTGTAACTAAATTATTACTCGATACTTGAGTTAATGTATTAATAACGCATCCAGAATTTTTACTTGTTACAACATACATTCCATAAGTAATATCTCTTAGTATATTTTTCATCACATCACTAATCCTCCATCTACGCCAATTATAGTTCCTGTTGTAAACTTAGATAAATCACTTGCAAGATATAAATATATTCCTGCTAAATCACTTGGACTAGCCATTCTATTTAAAGGTGTCATCTTAATTAATGCTTCTTTCATTTCAGGAGTTACTATATCCATCATATCTGTTTCAACTACTCCTGGTGAGACTGCATTAACTCTTATATTATATATTCCAAGTTCTTTAGCAAGTGACTTTGTAAGACCATTAATAGCAAACTTACTAGATGCATAAGCAGCTTGATTACGACCTCCATATGTTCCTACCATAGAACTAGTATTTATAATGCTTCCACCTGTATTTTTCATATGTTTTACAACTTCTCTTGTCAGTGAGACAACTCCAAAAAAATTAATTTTAAACATATCCATAAACTCTTCATCTGTTGAATCTAGTAATGATTTATTAGATGTAATTCCTGCATTATTAATTAGTATATCTATCCTACCAAACTTATTAATAATACTATCTACAACATCTCCTACATTAGATGTATCTTTCATATTTAATCCTACTGGATATATATCATCATCACTTATATTTAATTCTCTTTTAATATCTTCTTTAGCCTTAATCGCATTTTCAAGTTTACTACCGCAAATAACAACTTTAGCGTTATTACTTAGAAATAGTCTTGCAATACTATTTCCAATACCACGAGTACTGCCAGTAATTAAAGCAACCTTACCTTCTAAATTCATAATTCCTCCTATCCATTATGATTAATCTTATCCCACTTTATATCTTTATTAGATATTGCTTTAAAAAAGCATATTACAAAAGTAGATAAAAATATTGGATTGAAAAATAAACATTTAATTTTTAAAGACTTATTTAAATTTAAATATTTCTTTTCTTTTTTTAACACTAATACAGTTAGTAAAAACAAAACTACATAAATAATAATAGGTATTAAAAATAGTAACATATAAGACTTATTTGATACAAATATATTTATTAGAGATGTTATAAATAGTAAAAATAATCCTACTAAAGTAAACACTATCGGCATAATACCTAATTTTTGAAACAAATCTCCTTTTACATTTTTTAATCTTTTTTTTCTTGTTTCAAAAAATCCTTTTATCCATCTCGTTCTCTGTTTTATAGAGCATTTCAAATCTGTAGGTTGTTCATCGAAAAAAATTGCTTTATCGTTATATGTACAAGATATATTATTAGCAGATACATAAAGCGATAAATCATAATCCTCAGTTAATGTATTAAATGGGAAACCGTGTAGTTGCTCTATTATTCTGCCACTTATATAAAATCCTGTACCACTTAAAATTATAGGTCTATTGTGCTTTATATTTTGTTTGTTTAAAACATTATTAACTAAAGAAAATACAAGTCCAGAACACCCACTTACAACATTTGTAGGATTTAATATATTTCTATATCCTGTAGTAATTTCATAACCTTTTTTCCAAGACTTTAATATATTTTTAATAAAATTACTATCGAGTATATTGTCAGCATCAAATATGAAATACAAATCATAATGTTTAGTTTTTAATATTTTTTTAATACACTCATCTAACGCATAACCTTTTCTACTTCTAATAGGTTTTTTTCTAATATATATATTAGCTCCATATCTTTTTGTTATCTTACATGTAATATCGTCTTTATCTTCAACTATAACATATACATTACTCATATCTTCGTTTTGAATTTCAATACTTTTTAAAAGATTTTCTATAACTTTTGACTCATCTCTAGCAGGAATTAATATAGCATAATTGCAATTATTATTCCTAACTAAATTAACTTCTCTATTTACTTTAATAGAACTTAAAATAAGTAATATTATTCCTATAACTATTATAATATAACTTATGATAAATAAATAAATCATAAATACACCCCATATCTACTAATACAATTATACTATTTATAATTGTAAAAGTAAATTAGTCTTTAATTATAAACAAAAAAATAATTAGATAACTAACTATTTTCTTAAATTTTTACTAATCATCTCTAAATCACATGTAAGTTGTTCTATTCTTGATATAATTCTTTTTGCCTTAACTTCATCAACACCACTCTTTGAGTTAGATAAGTGACTTTCTAACTCTTTTAAATTTAGATTAGAGGTAAAAAATGTAGTTAAGTTATTGTCCATTCTATACTGGAGTAATGGGCATAATACCTCATCCCTATTCCAAACAGTAATAGCCTCTGCTCCTATATCATCTATAAGAAGTATTGGAACTTTTTTTACATATTCAAACTTATCTTTAAACTCATCATCGAATGTCTCTCTTAAAAACTCAGGCCAAAAAACTATACAACTCTTTATCCCACTTTTTGCAAGTTCATTAAATATGGCAGCGATTAAATATGTTTTACCACATCCAAAATTACCGTGCAAATAAAGGCCCTTACCTGTTTTAGTCTCTTCGTATTCATCTAAAAAGTCCATTAGATAATTAATTACTTGAAATCTATTTTTATCAGTCTTATATATTTTATCGAGTGATGCATCTTTTATATATTCTGGTGTGTCAAAAAACTTAATATTTTCCAAATGTTTATTTTTCTTATCCATTATAGTTTTATATTTACAAGGTTTATATTCAAAAGATATATTACCATCTACATTAACTGGTAAATAGCAAAATCCTTCCACTTTATTAGCGCATTCAAGTAAACCTTTACAGTTTTTACAGTGTTCAAACTCTAAACTGCATTCCTCAAGTATAGATGTATACTTTTTTAAATACTCTTTATCCATTTTTAGATTTTTAGTAATTGTTTTAAAATTAATATTTTTTAAAGCATTATCATATTCAGTATCTAAATCTGTTAAGTTCTCACTAGTTAAATCCTCTAAAACATTATGCATAACATCACCTTTTCATACGACTTTCTAATTTTTTTATCTCTTCATCTGTTGCAATATCTTCTTTTATATCTTTATCTACCCAATCAGGTTTTATGGACTTTTTAACACTTACATTTTTCTTTTTATTTTTATATTCTTTTTCTGCTAACTCCATAGCAGCTTCTACTGTTTCAATCCCGCTCTTACTCCACTGTGAGGCTATCATTTCTACGAAATTTTTAATAAGTTTATTATTATTTATTTTAAGTACATAATCTATAAGTACATTAACTACTCCAGGTTTTAAGTTAAGGTCAATTAACAAATATGAAATAATTGCTAAATCACTACTAGTAGGATTACCTGTTTTATATTTACTATTTATGAAATCATAAGGACTTGTAGTTTCAAATAGATGTATTATTTTATCTCTATTAGATGTATTATATGATTCTTTTCTTAAATATTCAGGTTGAGTTTTATATATCATACTTGGAAGTTTTCCAAAGTTATCATATCTATAATATTTATTAGCATTCTCCTGTAATAATTTTTTATCTATAGTATGTTTTTCAGTTATAGAATTTCTAATAAGTTCTATCATATCATCGTTTTCATAGTTATATATGTAAGATATTTTATATAAGAAATCTTTCATATCTTTAGTAATAGATTTTTTATTCAATATATCATCACTTATTAAACTAAGTATAGTATTTATATCTATTTTAGATAATAACTCTAGTTTTCTAGATGATCTTCCCCTTATATCATATATTAGATTATCACTCATAGGAACACTAGAATAATCAAATATATCACTGAATTTTTTAGTTATATCTTCATATTCCTTTAAATTTACTTTAGGTACTTTAAAGAAGTTTATTACTCTTTCGTACTCTAGTTTCCCAACTACACTAAATAGTGCCATATTAAGTAATGGATTATTAATAAATTCAGATGCAGTTAAAGGTGAATATAGTTCATATACATAACTATTTATATTACCTTTTTTTACATATGCTTTGACAAGTCCAATTGCCTCTAATCTATCTAGAGAATCTGTTAACTCTGCATTACTTATAAGCATATCTCTAAGTAGATGGTGGTGTGTCCACTCATTTGAAAGAAGTTCAGACTTATCTAAATAAGACCAAAGAGTATAATATAGACTTATACTTGTTGAACCTATTATAGGTTGATATAAAAGTATTAATATATTTCTATCTTTTTCACTTAAAATAGTCTTGTTTATAACTATAAAAGTATCTGCTGGAAGTACATTCATAATATCACCTAACTATATATAGTTTAACA
The DNA here is from genome assembly GCA_947628915.1 of uncultured Bacilli bacterium. Taxonomy (GTDB): domain Bacteria; phylum Bacillota_I; class Bacilli_A; order RF39; family UBA660; genus UMGS1613. Next base: position 12,788 of record CANRBR010000012.1, read on the forward strand.
TATTTAATTATAAAAAAAAAGAAAAAAGTTACTCTCTTCTATCATTTATAGCTTTTTTCTTTGTATTAGTCGTTATAAACTTATCTACTTTAGTATTTATCTCTAAAGTACCTTCTTTAACAAAACTAATATCAATATCTTTATATTTAGGAGTTTTATGTAGTAAGAAACTGATTAAAGATATAACTGATGAAACTATTAAAGATGCAGTTATTATAAATATAAAGTTTATACTAGATAAAATATTTTCATTTTTAGTATCATCGCTAACTAGATAACTATCTGAATATTTAATAAATTCGTTTAATTTATCATAGTATTTTTCTTTTTTACTCATATTGTTTAAAATGTTTCTTATTTCACTATCACTATAAAGACTTGTTGCCCCTCCAAATGTTCTAACTTCTACTTCCTCTTTTTCATCTTTTAAACTTATTACAGCAATTATCGCACTTTTATTATCACCTATTCCAAACTCATTTTGAGTATAAAATTCACTTAAATAACTATTTAAATCATCTTGGTTATAGTGCTTTACCGTTATAATAACCATATCTATATTGTAATTATCTATAAACTTATCTACTTTCTCTTTTATTTTACTTTCTTCTTTACTTGATAATATCAAAGCATAATCATAAATTTTATCTGTTTTATCAAATGCATATACATTCCTAACTCCAATAATTAAGAATAATACAAGTAATATATATTTAATATGTCTCATAATACCACCTTAAGATAATTAAGTATAAATAATATAGTAAATATAAGTATAAAAGATATTAAAAATATAGATATAAGTTTACTATTTTTCTTTGGAATAGTACCTGATAATTTACCAGTTTGACCATTTATTGCAAAAGTATATATTTCATTATTATATTTTATATTTAAAAGCCATATAGGTATTAATACACATATAGTTTTTATATTATTTAAGTTTATCGAATCATTTGTAAATTCTATAGTATTGTAACCTTGTATATCTTTTTTCATCTCATCTTTAAATAATTCTTTTATTTTAGTATTAGATTTGTTTATTAATTCTTCTTTATTAAGTGTAGAATTTTCGATTAAATAATTATCCACACCGTCGTACTTCTTTAATTCGTTATAATCAAATGGATATAGTTTGTTATATAAATCTTCTTTAAAATATTTACTACATAATACAGGAACATTATTTAAAGTCATCTTACCGCTTCGTATAACATTATATGTATCTGTTTTTTTATATCTATAACCATCACTTCTCCATTTAGATACGATGTCGCAGTTTGCCTCTACCATTCCTATTGAATCATAATCACATAAAAGATATGGGATATATATTCCAACTACATTATTAAAGTTTTTACTTTTAAATTCTTTAGGTTTTAAAAATTTATATTTATTTATTTTTTTTAATTCGTTTATAGCGTGCTTTTTATCTATTTTAAATGGCAATATATAATTAGGTTTTAAATTCATTTCATCTGTTAATTCAAATTCTTTATTTTTACAATAAATGCATTCTGTTATTTTTTCATTAGAAATAATACTTGCCCTACAATTAGTGCATGTATAAATATTTGAATTACTATTTTCTATTTCACATTCAAATTTACAATATTCACATTGTAATTTGTTTTTTTCACTATTAAGTTTAAGTACTGCATTGCAATTAGGACATCTATTATTCATACAATCACCACTTTACACCATTATAACACATAAAAAAAATAAGTAATATGTATTTTACTTATTTCTTTATATTTTACTTTTATTTTACATCTTTAATTTTCTCAAGTATAAAGTATCTACACTCATAACTACATAAGTTTTTTATATAATCATCTTTAAACTTTATATCGTTTATCTTATTACATATTTTATTTAACTTATTGCAAAATCCTTTAAGTCTAAGTTTACCATAAGACCAATCTCCTATTATATAGTCGTATGGTTCAAAATAATCCGTATATTTTTCTTTGAATGCAGTCTCATCGAAACCGTCTTTATACTCCTCTATTATTTTATATCTATTATTATCTATCTCTATCATTTGTACTCCTTCTTAAATGCCGATTTAACCTCGTTATATTTATCTAAGTTTGAACTAGAATTCCAAGTCATATATCCTCCAGTAAGTCCATTATCGTATAGAGCTTGTATCTCATCTGATACTTTAGCTGCATCGTATACTACACTTGGAGTCTTAACTGAATTATATGTCTGTATCCATGTTCTAACAATAGCAGGTGTTGGAATTTTTTCTTGTTTAGTTTTAACATATTTACCCCACTCGTTTAAAACTTTATATGGAACTGTCCATACTACTTCTTCTATTCCGTATTCGTGTGCGTTAAAATGATCCGGATATGGCATACCACTTATAACATCAGCAACATTTGATATTGCAGACCAAAACTGTCCATAAGCAGTAACATAATTGGATGCACTCTCACCAAACACATCTATTGATACATAAGCACCCACACTGTGTATCTCATCACATGCATACATAACAAAGTTTTGTATTGCTTCTGCTTTTTCTTCATTATAAGTATTTTGTAAATTTATTACTCCTTCTTTTTCTAAGTTAGTCGTTCTATCTGGAAATCTTACATAATCGAACTGTATTTCATTAAAGCCAATCTCAGTAACAGCCTCTTTTGCAAGTTCTACACTAAACTCCCAAACATATCTATTATATGCACTTGGCCAGTAAGAACCATTATGACTAAAAGGCTCACCATTACTACTTTTAATCGCAACCTCTTTATGGTCACCTACAAAGTAAGAATCTTTAAATGTAGTAATTCTACCTATTACATAAAAACCTGCATCCTTAGCCTTTTTAACATATGATTTATAATTTTCAAAACTATTTAATGCTTTATTATAGTTTGTTATAGAATACTCTTTCATAACAGGTGAGTTATATGCAGGAGATGTATTATCTTTTATATCTATTACAAAAGCGTTTATATTGTTTGCTTTAGCAAATTCTATATATTTATCTATATTTTTAACTGCCCCACTATTTATATATAAAGCTCTAACTTCATCTGGCATCTTATTGTCTTTAAATTTAGGTTTTTCATATGGATAATAGTCTAGTTCGCTTGCAGTACCACCCTTTAAATTATTACCCATCTTAGCAAGATATTCTTGTAGTCCATTGTTATCATACTTTTTATCTGCTTCTTCTTTAGTGTTTACTAAATATTTACCGTATACATAACCCTCGATATTATTATATTTTACTTTATATCTATTAACCACACCATTTTTATCTACTTTATCAAATCCAAGTATTTCAAGTTTTTGTCCCTTTTTTATATAAGATTCTATTTTAGATGATGTATTATCCTTATATACCGTAACACCAGTCCTTACATACATCTCTTTTTCATTTACTATTGCTTCTTTATTATCAGTTAAATTATTTTCATTTATTAAATAATACTCATCGTTATATTTAATTTTGGTATATACATCGTCACCCTTTTTTTCTTTAAATTTATAAGTATTAACTAAAGTACCACGACTGATACTATTAGACTCTTTATATTCTAAATCATATAAAGTAATCATAGGAGTACTTCCTGATATATATTTTTCACTCTTACCTTTATTATCATTTTGAGGCATAAATAGCACTATTAATACTAACACAACAATTATTATAAAAGGTATTAAAACTTTCTTTTTTAATCTTCTTCTTTTTCTCACACTTCTCACCAATTATAGTATAACACAAATTAATTTTTTTTACACAATTTCATATTAAAAACTAGTAAAATTTTTACTAGTTTATCACACTTTTTAATTTCTTAGTTGTCTATGTTCTATCCAAGTCTAAAGGCTGGTGCTACGCCGGCGGTAGTATTAGAAGCACCATTGTTCCACAAGCCAGTCGTAGACACAGCATAGAAATGGCTACCACCACTAAGGGCTGAGCGTAGCCACCAATAAGTTGCTACATTATCAATTTTTTTAATAGCAGGTGTATACCCATCATCTGTTGTTACTTCTCTGTCTGCATAATAATCTAACTGTCTTGTGTTATTCCACGCTGAATCATTATTTATCGGATATGAAGTTCCATTCTCCCATATTTCATGTGTTGACAATAAATACAATTTATCTTCTGTTATATAGTTATCACTTTTACCACTTTCATTCCCTGATATTACTTTTGTATCTATTATAACATTTTGTAATTCTTCTGGTAATGCTTTAAATACAGTATCTTTTAAGTATGTGTACATTGCACTTTTTGGATACCCTCCTACATTTGTATCAGTAGAATTCATATTATAATTAGCTATTACATCTTCAAACTCTAATACAAATCCACAGGCTGTTTGTGAAAAATCTGCACCTCTACATTCAGCAGGTGTTGAAGTATTTGCCACTCTTACTGTAAAAGTCTTACCTTCAAATTCAGTTCCTGAGAGTGTTACTTCTTTTGTGTCCCCCACTTTATATATATCAGTTCCTGCTTTGACATTTGCTGCTATTGTTTCCCATGAATCTGTTTCAAATGATACTGCTTCAGGCACTTTAGGTTCATCCCCTTGAACATCACTTCCACCAAATACTAAATTCTCACTTGTTATTACTCCATCTTTTATAGTAATTGTTCCTCCTGTTGGTTTTGTTCCTTCTACTTCTACTGTTAAATCTATTTGTTTACCATTTGAAGTACATGTTAAATTACCTGTACCATTTACTGTACATGTTGTTGGATTGAATTCTTCTGTTAAATTCTTTCTTGCTATTGCTTGCTCTACTGCATTTAAGTATAAATCTTTACTTCTTTCGTCACTTTCTTTTTTTGCATCTCCTATTATATTTAATATAATTGGTACTGCTATTAGTGCGATTATTGCTAGTATTACTATTACTGCTAATAATTCTATTAAAGTAAATCCTTTATTTTTCATATATTGCCTCCTATTTTCTTACTTTTATATTATCGCATATAACTTGTTTATCTGTCAAATGTTTTTTTATGATTTTTTGTAAATTTACATTTTGCATGTTTAAATTTAATAAAAAAACAGATAAAAATATCTGTAATTATCCTACTCTGTGGTAATCAAGTCTTAGTTTATCTGCAACAGTAACTATAAACTCTGAATTAGTTGGTTTAGCCTTATCTATATCTACACTATTACCAAATATCTCTTCCATTAAATCCCAATTACCTCTATTCCAACTAACCTCTATTGCATGTCTTATCGCTCTTTCTACACGAGATACAGTAGTATCAAACTTAGATGCTAACTCTGGATATAACTCTTTAGTAATACCACCTATCATATCTGGATTTTCAAATATTAAACTTATTCCATCTCTTATATATTGATAACCTTTTATATGAGAAGGTATTCCTAGTTCGTGTAATATCTTTGTTATTGCTATTTGTATATTATTATATCTTAAATCTATATTTTTACTATCTTGTTTTTTATTACAACAATCTAGTATTCTTTTTTCTAAATCATCGAAATCAAATGGTTTTAGAATATAATAATTTACTCCATAATCAGATACTTGTCTAATTACTTCTTGTGTATTATAACTAGTTGCAACTATTACATTTTTACTTAAGTTTCTCTTTTTCATCTCTTCTAGTACAAATAAACCATCTTTATTAGGCATTATTAGATCTAAAACTATTACATCGTATATATCTTTTTCTACTTTCTCTATTCCTTCTACTCCATCATTTGCAGTAGATGAAATACTAATCATTTTACTACTTTTAAAATACTCTTTTACTGCTTCAATTAACTGCACATTGTCGTCTATCATTAGAACTTTTATTTTCTCCATAATTTATCCCTTTCTATAATTATAATATAATTATACAACATACAGCTAAATGCATCTAGAGTTTATTTTATCTAGTTTTGTAAGTATTTGTCGAAATAAATAGAAATATGTATTAAGACATTTTTTCTATTATTTCTATAAACTGAGTTGGATTTACACTTAAAGAACCAATTAAATAGCCATCTAGATTTTCTATTTCTTTAAATTTTAAAATATTTTTCTCGTTTATGCTACCTCCGTATATTACTTTAATATCCTGTCTATATAAATCTTTTATTAATTCTTTTATATAAGTTATCGTATTAAACAAGTTTTCATTGTTTGGTACTTTATTAGTACCAATAGACCATATAGGTTCATAGGCAATTATAACATTAGATAAATCTTCTATATCAAATAATGCATCTCTTATCTGTCTTTTAAGTACTATCTCTTTTTTTAATAGTCTAAATTCTTCTAATGTCTCACCAATACATAGAATAACTTTTAATTTTGAATTTAATGCACATTTTATTTTTTTATTTATCTCTATATCAGTCTCACCTAATTTTATTCTTCGCTCACTATGACCTACTATAGTGTATTTAACTCCCATACTAGCTAACTGATTAGCAGATATCTCACCTGTATATCCACCATCTTCAAAACTACACACATCTTGACTACCAACACTAAAATTGTGTTTTAAAAAGTATGGTATATATATGTAACTAGGACATATTACTAAATTTTTGTTTTTAATATTTTTAAATTGGTTTAAGTAATTAGCAATCTCACCAAACTTCATATTCATTTTTATATTGCCAACTATTATTTTATTTTCCATGGAATCCCCTTTTTATTGTATTTTTTAATCTCGATATAAAAGATTTATCTTTTTTAAGTGGTCTACCTTTTAAAGCCATTCTATATACATCGAGTATTCTTTCTGCAAAGTATTTAGATGAATAAGTCTCAGAATTGATTCTAGCTTGTTTACCCATTTTTTCTCTTTTTGTTTTATCACCTAGTAATTCTAGCATTCTATTTACATATTCTTTTTTATTATTAAATAGATATCCAGTTAAAGAATCTATTACTGTGTTTCTAAAACTCTCATCGTTTAAAGCTACAACAGGAAGTGATGCAGCCATAGCCTCTATTACTGTTAAGCCTTGTGTTTCCGTATGTGAAGCAGTTACAAATATATCTGCTAAATTATAGTAAAGTGGTACCTCATTCCAAGGTACTTTACCCGTAAATATAACACTATCCTCTATCTTATGTTTTTTAGCAAGATTTTTATATTCTTCTAAATCAGGTCCATCTCCTACTATTAATAATTTACAATTTTTATGTTTTTTTAGTAAACTAACATGGTTATCTATTAGAAAGTCAATACTTTTTTCGGATGCTATTCTACCTACGAATAAAACAATTATATCATTTTTATTTAAGTTTAACTCTTTTCTTTTTTGATTTAGTTTATCTATGTTTATCTTTTCTTTATAAAATCTTTCTATTTCTATACCAGTTGGAACTATGTGTACATTCCTATCATACTTATATTTTTCTTTAAATAAATCGTAAGTTTTCTTAGTTGGAACTATTAATTCTTCTATTGTTTTATCACAGTAAAACTTAGTTAAATATTCTACTATTTTTTTACTGGATTTATCAAAATAACCTTTAGTTATATAGTGTACATAATCTTCATACATAGTGTGGTAAGTATGAACAACTGGTATGTCGAATTGTTTTCCTATTACACGTGCGAATGTACCTATTCCAAACTCTGTATGTGTATGTATTATATCGAGATTCCATTCTTTTATATAGTTTACTGCTTTTATAGGATAGAATGTCGTAAGTCTATAATCGTATATACCAACAGGTATACCTGGTATTCTAATAATTCTTCCATTATCTTCAAATTGGTAGGACATATTATCTGGATTTACTGTAACAATAAATACTTTATGTCCTTTTTTTCTAAGTGCATTTTCAAGCATTTTAATACTTGTAGATACACCATTTATAAAAGGAGGATATGTATCTGTAAATATACCTATTCTCATTATTTCACCTTCTTAATATTTAAAGCGATTGACCCTACTATCATACCGAAATAATAAGTTATAAATCTCCATACGAGCATCATAGCAGAGAGTGTTCCCCCTGTAACAAAGTGACCATAGAATTGTACAAATCCAAACTCAAGTCCACCTGTACCTCCTGGAATTGGTACAAATGAACCTATAATCATTATATATGCACTTGTTACTATTGCAATACCCGCATTGAATGCAGTAAAATTACCCATAGCGTATATTACGAAAAGTGGGATTAAATAAAGTGATGATAGTGCGATAAAGTTATATATTATATTTGCTATAAAACTTTTTTTATCTTTTAAAAGTATTTTCGCACTTTTATTAAATCTAGTTATATTCTCTTCCCATTCCTCTAGTTTTTGTTCTTTATTTTTTACTATTTTAAGTTTAGTTAGTATAGTTATTGCAAAGTTTACTAAATATCTATTTATTTTCTTTGAAAACGCTATTACAAACATAATAACTATTATAAGTGTATTTATTATAAATCCCAGTGTGATTAGGTGTTGTAAAAGAACTACTTTATCAAATATATGAAGTGCATAATTTGATGCAAGAGCGATAAGTCCAAGTATTACAAGAGCTATTTGATATACTATAAAGTTTTCTAAAACTACACTTGTAGCCTCGGCATAATCAAGTCCTACTTGTTTTAAAAAATATATTTGATATGGTTGACCACCTGTTGCAAAAGGAGTAACAGCATTAAAAAACTGTGTTCTTAAAGTTAGTTGTATAGCAGATAAAAACTTAAAATCTTTTTTAATCTTCTTACAAAAACTATACATAGGATAAGTTCTAAATACCCAAAAAAGTATAAGGAATAAGAATGCGAGTAATAAATACCAAACATTCATTGTAAATATTTGATTTACTGTCTCTGTAAAGTTATCTTTTAGTGAAAAGTATAAAACTAAACCGGTAATTAAAACTAAAATAATTATATTTAATTTTTTCTTCATATTATTTATCTATCACATCTATACCTGGTAAAACTTTACCTTCTAAAAGTTCTAGAGATGCTCCTCCTCCTGTTGATATATGTGTGAAAGCATTCTTATATCCAAAGTTAATCGCACTAGATGCAGTATCTCCTCCACCAATTATTACAGTTTTATCCTTTTTGCTTAAGTAATCTAATATCTCTTTAGTACCTTTAGAATACTTATCAACCTCACTATATCCTAAAGGACCATTCCAAATAACAGTATTACACCTACTTAGTATTTCTTTAAATTTTTCTATAGTTTTATCTCCTATATCAAGTCCTATATCATCACTGTCAAACTCATCATTATTTTTAAGAGTTATATCCTTATCAAATTCTTTAGATACTATTGAATCTTCTGGAAGTATTATTTTATCTTTGTAGTCTTTTAATATGTTCTTACAAAAGTCTATAGAATCACTATCTAACAGTGATGCGCCTATATTATATCCAAGTGAATCTAGGAATGTATAAGCCATACCTCCACCAACTAATATATAATCACACTTAGTAACTAAGTTTTCGATAACTCCTATTTTATCTGATACTTTAGCTCCTCCAAGTACTAAAGCAAATGGTCTTTTAGGGTTATTTATCGCACCGTTTAAAATATTGAGTTCATCTTCTATTAAAAATCCTACCCCACTAGGTAAATTAGATGCAATTCCAACATTAGAAGCATGACTTCTATGAGAAGTTCCAAAGGCATCATTTATAAATATATCTCCAAGTGATGCCCAATATTTACCTAAAGCATCATCATTACCAGATTCTAATTTACCATTCAAATCTTCAAATCTAGTATTTTCCATAAGTAATACATCTTTGCTATTTAGATTGTTAATAGC
>CANRBR010000013.1 GCA_947628915.1 uncultured Bacilli bacterium
CCAAAGAGATATTATACAACATAAACATATACATTTTAACTAATGATGCGTATACATTTTAAAAAAGGATTAACAAACGTGTGTAATTCAGTTGACAAAAAAGTGTAAATATGATATTGTTTAACGTGTATAGAATATTGTTTAAAAATAGGTTTTATATGAAAAAGTAGAAAGGAAATGGTAATATATTAATTAATATATTACCTATATAAGTAAATATGAAAATATCTGTAGCTATGTGTACATATAATGGAGAAAAATTCATTGAAAAACAATTAGATAGTATATTAGATCAAACTATGAAAGTTGATGAAATAATTATATGTGATGATTGTTCTAAGGATAATACTATAAATATAGTTAAAAAGTATAAAGAAAAAGCTGAGATTAAAATTAAAATTATTTCAAACAAAAATAATTTGGGAGTTACTAAAAATTTTATGAATGCTTTTAAAAATTGTACAGGTGAAATTATTTTTTTGTGTGATCAAGATGACATATGGGACAAGGATAAAGTTAAAATTATAGTTGATAAATTTAATGAAAATAGTCAAATTAATATGATTGGAACTGATGCTTTACTTATCGATAAAGATGATAATAGTATGGACAAGAAATTATGGGATTTTGTCGGATATAAATGGTCAAAAGATAATTTGACAAATAATTATAAATCTCAACTTAAAAAGGCTATTTTAACAGGTGCGACGGCAGCTGCTAGGAAAAGTTTTATAGATAAATTTATGATAGAAAGTAAATACGTAATACACGATTATTGGCTTTCTGAATGTGCTAGCATGACTGATTCATTATATATGATGAATGTTTGTCTAACAAATTATAGACAACACTCAAATAATGTTATTGGAGTGAAGAAAAAAAATAAGTTTAAGTTTATTTTTAGACGATTTTTTAAAATAAAATATTATTATAGTTCATATAAAACTTTTTATAATCAGTATTTAGAGTTATATGATTATTTAAACGATAATAATGTCGAATATAGCAAAAATAATGAATATTTAAAAGATTGTGTTTATTTTTGGAAAATAAGGAGTAATTTATCTCATTATAAATTTGAGGAATTATTAAATTATTTAAAAAAATTTAAAAATGAGAATTTTTATTCTAGATATTCTGGCCGTAAACAAGATATTATGTTTGTTCTAGATATTTATTATTACATTGTATTAAAAATATTTAAATTTAAGTAATATTAAAAACATACAATTATTACTAAATATTTATGTAATAAAAATATTGTTGAATAACATTTGAAAAAATTTATAATTATCTTGTATATAATTAAATAATTAATTAAAAAAAGGATGTGAAAAGTAAATGAAAAAAAATATATTAATTCTTATCTTAGGATTATTTTTAAGTTTATTTTTAACAGTTATTATACAATTTGATTATTTTAAATTTTATTTAATAAAAAATATAAACATTCCTTTATTCTTATTAATTTCAATATTTATTGTATATATTTTTTCTCATTTCTTTTTTAAAATTAAGGATATATATAATTTCATATATAAAAAAAGATATATATTAGCACTATTTTTACTTATTATAATAGTTATAGGAAAATTCAATGGTTCTTCATTAGGTCGTTGGAATAAACTAATTCAACCTGGTCAAGATTATTCTAAAAGCACAATAATAGGAGAACCATTAGCTATAAGAAGTGATGAATTTGTAGTTAATTTATCATATACCTTTTCACAGTTTAGCAATGATTTTAAATATAGAAATGACAATATAATGTCGGGTAATGTAGATATGTTCACATCGACTACTGCCCCTGTTAAAGATATTTTGATACTAGCTAAGCCTTTTACAATAGGGTATTTAATATTAGGCAGGGATTACGGTTTATCATTTTATTGGTATGGACGATTAATTGTTTTATTTTTAGTGAGTTTTGAATTCTGTATGATTATTACTAAGAAAAATAAATTGCTATCTGCACTTGGAATGTTTTTAATAGCTGGTTCATCAGCTGTAGCGTATTGGTATTCTAATTATATAGTAGATTTGTTAATCTATGGACAACTATGTATAATTTTATTTGATTTATTTTTGAAGAGTAATACTAATATTAAAAAAATATTATATAGTATTCTGCTGGGCCTTAGTTTTTCTGCATATGCATTCGTTTTTTATCCGGCTTGGCAGATACCTCTTGGATATTTATTTTTGATATTTGGAATATATGTATTCATTAATAATTTTAAGAATAACAAAAAAATAGGTGATTATAAATTTTTGGTTTTTACGCTATTAACTATTGTATTTTTTATTGGTAGATATTTCTATCTAAGTTTAGATACAGTTAAATTGTTAATGTCTACTGTTTATCCTGGGAATAGAATTTCTTTAGGTGGAGGAGCAGTTTATCATAACTTTACATATATTATTTCTCCTTTATTCCCATTTTTGGAAATTGAAAATCCTTGTGAGGTAAGTTCTTTTATTTCACTATTCCCACTTCCAATTATATTAGGTGTAATACACCTAATGAAAAACAAAAATTCATTAAAAAATAAAGAAAATGTTCTTATAGCATTACTACTTGTTTTAAGTGTTATTTTTACAATATATATAAATATTGGATTTCCAAGTATTATAAGTAAATTAACATTATTATCAAGAACTACAAGTACTAGATTAGTGATTATAAATGCACTTGTAAATGTTTATATTTTATTGTTATTATTAAATAATTCAGAGAAAAAGGAAATTGAATTTAACAAAAAGATTATTTATTTTATAATTTCAATATTTATAACTTTAATAGGTATTTATCTCTCACAGCAAGGAATAAAAGAAATTAATTCAATTATATTATCACTTTCAAATATCATATTTTTATTCGTATTAGTCTTTATTTTAACATTTTCATTTATTTGTAAGAGTGAGAAAAAATATATAAATATTTTTATTGCTGCAATTTTATTAACTTCATTAATTAATATATTTTGTGTTAATCCAGTAAATATTGGAACTGACCAAATATATGGTAAGGATTTTTCTAGAGAAATTAAAGAAATAGTTAAAAATGATAAAGATGCAAGATGGCTTGCTTTAGGTTCAATGTTTTATCAAAATTATCTAATTATGAATGGCGCAAAGAGCATAAATGCAACTAATATTTATCCTGATTTGAAATTATGGAGCAAACTAGATAATGAAAATGAATATTTCGATATTTATAATCGATATGCTCATTACCATATTTTTTTATCAGAAGATGATACTTCATTCGAGTTAACTTCACTAGATTCTATTACTTTGAATTTAAGTTATGAAGATATTGAATTATTAGATGTTGATTATATTGTTTCAAATAGGGAAATAACTGCCCCAAAGAAGTATAAAAATAATTTTGAATTATTATACAGTAAAGATAGAATATATATCTATAAATATAATAGTTAAAATATGAAAAATTATATAACGATAGGAGAATTAAGATGATTAAACTGACACAAAAAAATAAATTAATTAACATATTATTTGGTACTATATTTACAATATCAAGTATGCTTTTATCATTTTATTTAATAGTGAATAGAAGTTATAGTTTAATAAATATAATTTTTACATTATTAGTTACTTTAGGATGTTCAATTTATATTTATATAAAGACTTTTAATGAAAATATAGACAATATCAAAAAAAAGAAATTATTAAGTTTTATATTTGCAGTATTTACTGTGGTTGTATTAATAAAATATTATCGTAGTAAAATATTGCCAAATCAAGATTATTTTAATGATTATTTTATTAACCCTTATAGATTTAGATTTTTTGTTATATCTTGGATATCAGCAATTTATTTAATTATTTTTATTGGAAATAGAATAATACAATGGTTAAATGATTTTTACTCTAAATTAGATAAATGGGATAAAAAAGCTTATAAAATTTCGAGCATAGTTTCTATAATAGTTATAGTTGTATTGTATGCAACTAATTCTCACTATTATCTTCAATATGATTCAGTATATTCAATGGATTCAGGATTTGTTTTAGGGCAAATGTTTCAAAATGCTGCATATTATGATATTAGACATCCTCTTATGAGTATATTTACTTTCCCAGTTGGTGCGATTGCATCAGTATTCTCACAAATTTTAGTAACTTCTGAATTAACTACGTTAATGACTGCAATTATAATTCAAATTATTAATTCTCAACTTTTAATATTAATAGGACTTATGTTAAAAAAATTAACTAATAATAAATTTGTATTTATTTTATATATTTTGTCATTTTCTACAATTATTAATACAATTTTTTTAGAAAAATATAATTTATGTACATTCTTATTAGTCCTTTATGTATTTATATTATGTTCTAGGAATAAAAGTTCTACATTTAGTATAATTTCATCAGTTGCAGTATTACCTACAAATGCTTTTATTGGAATATGTGAAATAATAAAAAAGGGAAAAGTAAAAGATAAGATTAAAAATATTTTAAAAATTATATTAATATCAATTTTAGTTTTTATAGTTTTAGGAAGAATTAATGTTTTTACAAATGGAATAAATGAAATAAAATTAATGCAAAATTCATTTGCGACAAATAACTTGTCAATTATTGAAAAGATGTATTGTACTATTAATATGATTTCTAGTTCTATAATTGGCCTACCATCTAAAATTATTAGCGGTCAATACATGTGGGAAAACATAAATACTCATATTTCACTTATAACTATTTTAATCTTTTTAAGTATTATAATAGGAGTTATTAGAAATAGAAAAGAATTATTTGTAAAAATATCATCATTATGGGTACTTTTTGCATTCGTATTGTTTATAGTATTTAATTGGAGTCCTAATGTAGCGCCATTATTTTCTATCTGCTTTTCTTGGGCGATTATACCTTTATTTACAAAAGGTATAGAATATTTAATTTATAAATTAAATATTAATAAAAAACTTATATATGGTATTATAATAACATTTATAATGTTAACTAATGTTTTAATTGTTTTTGATATAAATAAATTTTTAGTTAGTATATAAAATAATAGTCTATGCATATAATATAGTAAAAGTAAATACCTTTTACTATATTTTTTGAAAAAAATACTCAATTTGACAAAAAAGTGTAAAGGTGCTATAATTTTCATATCGATGGCACATTATTCTAGTCATTTGATTTATTATGAGGACGGGGCTAAAAATCCGTTAAAGAGCATATCTGTGAAACTTCTTGTGCTTGCTTTAATTGCCCAAATTAGGGTGAGTGCTGGAAATGAGAGTGTTGGGCATCCATAATGGCATATGTAAATGACCCACCATTCGTGGAGACCTAATATTGTGTTTGGCCTATACGTATTTATACTGATGGACTTTATACGAATTAGGATTAAACCTACCTTGTGGTGAAAGCTATGGGTAGAGTAGCTTGTCTTGAGTGAGTAATAGGGATAATTGAATAACAAACTAGTAAGTTTATAGCTAGAATCTACATAGTTTGCAATTTGAAATATTATTTGCAAAAAAGAATTAATAATAAATTAGTGGTGAGGAAATCTCCTAGAGTGTTGTTATAATAGGATTTAAGTGCGTACTAAGTGGTAATCAAGTAATATATTTGGTGACGATATATTAGATTATTTAAAAGGGAACTGCTTATTGGTAACGATGAGTATAATCTAGGGAAATCCAACTTGACCTATGACGTAAAATTAACTATTTTAACGCCATTTAAAAATGACAATTAAATGTCATTTTTTTGTTATTTAAATTTTATTCAAACCTTGACAGTGAATGTAGTTATGATATAATATATTTAAATAACTAATTATACTAAAAGTTTTAAGGAGTGAGTATGAAGAATTATTTAGAACTAATAAGATTTAAACATTATATAAAGAATTTATTAATTTTTATTCCAATGGTTACAGCGCATATATTAACTACTCAAAATCTTATAATAACCTCTTTAGGATATTTATCTTTTTCTTTTTTAACATCTTTTGTTTATATAATAAATGATATTAAAGATATCGAAAAAGATAAGTTGCACCCAAGGAAGAAAAATAGACCTTTACCAAGTGGAAAGATAAAAAAATCCACTGCGATTTTTATAGCGCTTATTATGTTAATTTTAAGTATATCAATAAATACTATTATTACTAAGACAATTTTTAGTGCATCTTTATTCTTATTAATAGGGTATCTTATTATAAATTTATTATACAGTTTCGGATTAAAAGATATTGCAATAATAGATGTATTAATTTTGTCTTTAGGCTTTATAATAAGGGTTTACTATGGTGCTGCGCTTGTTAATGTCGAAGTATCCGATTGGTTATTTTTAACTATTTTAAACGCTTCATTGTTTTTAGGATTAGGTAAAAGAAAAAAGGAAATAGTTCAAAACAAGAAATCTAGAAAAGTTTTAGAGGAGTATAATGAATCATTTTTAGATAAATTTCAATATTTATGTTTAGGATTAACTTTAGTATTTTATTCACTATGGGCAATAGCTCAAGATATAAAATATTTAACTATATCAATTCCTGTAATAATGGTTATATTTATGAGATATTGTCTTAAAATAGAAAGTTCAGATGAAGGAGATCCAACGACAATATTATATCATGATAAATTTTTACTATTATTATGTATATTATATGCAATTCTAATGTTAATACTGGTGGTGTTATAAATGAATGTATACGATTTTGATGGAACTGTATATGATGGTGATAGCTCAAAGGATTTTTTTCTGTTTAGTTTAAGAAGTGGTAAGATTGGATTATTTAAATTTATTAAAATTTTAATTTATACATTTCTATATTTTATAAAAATTATATCTGTAGAAAAATATAAAGAAATATTTTTTAATTATGTAAAAAACATAGATAATTTAACAGATTTTATAAATAAGTTTTGGGAAAAATATGATTATAAAATAAATAATGATTTAAAACATATTTTAAATAATAATCGTAATAACTATATTATAACTGCTTCTCCAGAATTTTTGATTAAACCGATTTCTAAAAAATATAATGCTAAATGTATAGGTACAAAAATAGATGTAAAGACCGGAATAATAGATGGTAAGAATTGTAGTGGCTATGAAAAAGTAATGAGGTTAAATGAAGTATGTCCTAATGCAAAAATAGATTCTTTTTATACAGATTCTATAAAGGATAAACCATTAGTTAACATTTCAAAAAAAAGTTATATGGTTATAAAAAGGAATATAACTCCTTATGATGAAAAGATTTTAAAAAAGTGAATATACTATATAAGTTTGTATCTGAATTTATTATAAAGAGGTTATATAAAACCTTATAACACATTTTATAAATATTTAAAAGGGTGATTGAAATGGATGAAACATATAAAAAAATTATAGGTAATAGAAAACATTTATATGATGAGACTGTAGAGTATGATGAGTCTAACCTTCCAAAAGAACTAAAAGAATATATAAAAGAACTAAAAGAATTCGATAAAAAAAAAGATTGGTTAAGTTATGATTTAAAATTTGACGAATTTGAAGTAATAATTAGACTGTTTTTAGTAAATGGTAAAGTAAGTGAATACGATTATAAAAAATTAGTAGCGAAATATGGGTGGTTATATGATTAAAATAGAAAATTTTGAAAATGTAAAGTTTAGTGGTATTACATATGGTGGATATAGTGGTAGTAAAAAAGGTATTATTTTAGAAAATAATAGGTGGTTTCTAAAGTATCCTAAATCTACAAAAAGTATGAATGTAACGGGCTTAAGTTATACAACATCTCCAATATCAGAGTATTTAGGTTCTAATATCTATCGTATGCTAGGATTCGATGTACACGATGTAAAGCTTGGATTTGCTAATGGCAAAATAGTTGTTGCTTGTAAAGATTTTTTGAATAAAAATGAAACGATATTAGATTATAATTCCATAAAAAATGATTATGATGAAGTTGTTGAAAAGGAAATTGAAGAATTGTCTTCATCTGGAAAAGGTAATTATGGAGTTGATTTAGATGAGATATTAATAGTGATGAATAATAATTCTTATTTTGAAAAGGTACCCGAACTTAAAGAAAGATTTTGGGATATGTTTATTGTAGATGCCTTCATAAATAATAATGATAGAAATAATAATAACTGGGGATTAATACTTAATCGTGATACTATGAATTTAAAGGTTTCTCCAGTATTCGATAACGGAGCAGCATTTTATAGCAAATCATCAGAAGAAAAAATAAAAGGATTATTAGATGATGACTTTAAAATGAAACAAGTTATATATGATAGTTGTGTTTCAATATTTACTAAAGATAGTAAAATCATTAATCCATTAAAATTTATTGAAAAAATGAATAATGATGATTGTAATAAAGCTTTGCTTAGAGTATTTCCTAAAATAAATTTAGAGAAAATAAAAGAATTATTTGATAATATTCCATTTGAATATGATAATTTAATGGTTTTTAGTGAACATCAAAGAAAATTTTATTATGAAAGTTTGAGATACAAATATGAAAATGTATTTAAATCTATATATGATAAATTAAAAAGGCACTAGTGCCTTTTTAATTTACTATTGCAAAAGCAATTGTATATTCTTTTTCATGAGATATAGTAACTTTTATATTATTAAACTTAGTAACACTTGGACTTCCATCACTATTTGTAAGTATCTCAAAGTCTAAAAAATTATATTCTTTTGTATTAGGCATTGCTTTCATTATTGCTTCTTTTGCTGCATATCTTCCACATAAATAAAGTAAGCCTCTTTTTTTATACTCTAATTGTTCAGCTTTAGTTAATACTAAATCTATAAATCTTTTATCTTTATTCATCAGTCTTTTGTTTTCAACAATATCGCATCCTATATTCATATTATCTCCCCAAATCTAACTAGATTATACAATATTTTTATTGAAAATAAAAGTATATTTTGTTATAATGGTTATGGGTGATAGGATGATAGAATTAGAATATCCATTTGATGTTGATTATTTAATAAAAAACAAAAAGAAAATAAAACGTGAACTTCTATTAAAACCTGGATTAATAGAAAAGAATATTGCAATACTTGGTGGTTCAACTACTAGTGAGATTAAAAACATGTTAGAGATATTTTTATTAAATCAAGGAATAAAACCTAATTTTTATGAATCTGAGTACAATAAATACTATGAAGATGCAATCTTTGGGAATGATGAATTAGATAACTTTAGTCCTGATATAATATATATACATACAACAAATAGAAATATAATAAACTGTCCATCAATGTATGATGAAGAAGATGATATAAATAAAAAATTAGAAAGTGAATATAGTAAATTTGAAAAAATTTGGGATACCCTTTTTCTAAAATTCAATGCGACGATTATTCAAAATAATTTTGAATATCCATATTACCGCTTGCTCGGTAATAAGGATGCAAGTGATATACATGGATATATAAATTATATTACTAAACTTAATCAAAAATTTTATGATTACGCAAATAGTCATAATAATTTCTTTATAAACGATATAAACTATATATCATCTTGCTATGGACTTGATAAATGGTCTAATCAGTTTTACTGGCATATGTATAAATATGCACTAGAAGTACCTGCAATACCTTACTTATCATTTAATCTATCTAATATTATAAAGTCTATTTATGGTAAAAATAAAAAGGCTTTAGTACTAGATTTAGATAATACTTTATGGGGTGGTATAGTAGGGGATGATGGTGTTGAAAACCTTGCTATTGGGCCTGAGATTCCAAGTGGACAAGTATATTTAGAATTTCAAAAATATTTAAAAGACCAAAAGAGTTTAGGAGTTATTTTAAATATTAATTCAAAAAATGAATATGAAAATGCAATAGCTGGATTAAATCATCCAGGTGGAGAATTAAAACCTGATGACTTTATAATCATCAAAGCAAACTGGAATCCTAAGAACATGAATATTAAAGATATATCAGAAGAACTCAATTTAGGTGCGGATAGTTTTGTATTTGTAGACGATAATCCTGCTGAGAGAAAAGTTGTTAAAGATTATATAGAAGGAATTGCAGTACCTAATATAGATATTCCGGAAAATTATATAAGAAATATAGACCACAATGGATATTTTGAAGTTACTAACTTTTCAAAAGAAGATTTAAAGAAAAGTGATTTATATAAAGATAATGCTAAAAGAAGTCAGATGATGTCTACATTTGATAATTATGAGGATTATTTAAAATCACTTAATATGAAAGCAGAAATAGCATCATTTAATCCAATTTACTTAGAGAGAATTTCACAGTTAAGTAATAAGAGTAATCAGTTTAATCTAACTACTAAAAGATATTCACTTGCTGATATAGAAAGTGTTTATAACAGCGATGAATATATAAAAATATATGGTAAGTTAGAAGATATATTTGGTGATAACGGTGTTATATCTGTTGTAATAGGTAAGATAAAAGATGATGAATTACACATCGATTTATGGATTATGAGCTGTAGAGTTTTAAAAAGAAATATGGAAATAGCCATGATGGATAAACTAGTTGAAAAAGCAAAAGAAAAGGGAATTAAAACTATATATGGTTATTACTATCCAACTTTAAAAAATAAAATGGTTAAAGATTTTTATGATTTACAAGGATTTGAACTTTTAAATGAAGATGAAAATGGTAATAAAACATACAAATTAGATATAGAAAATTATGAAAATAAAAATAATGTTATAGAGGTGATAGAATGAAAAAAGAAGAGATTTATGAAAGATTAAATAATGTATTTAGAGATGTATTTGACGATGATAGTATTACTGTATGTGAGACTACTACATCAAACGATATAGAGGATTGGGATAGTTTAGAGCACATCAATCTAATTGTTGCAGTTGAACAAGAATTTGGTATTAAATTTAACATGAAAGAAGTAACTACTATGAAAAACGTTGGAGAAATGGTAGATATAATTATTTCTAGAGTTGGATAGGTGCACCATGAAGTTTCATCATATAGGAATTGCTACAGAAGATATCGATAAAATGATATCAAAATTAAAAAAATTCTTTAAAATAAAAGAGATAAGCGATATAGTGTACGATAAAAATCAAGATGCTAATCTTTGTATGATTACACTAGAAGATGGTATAAAAATAGAACTTATCAGTGGTAATGTAGTAAGTAATATTGTTAAAAAAAGACAATATTTATATCATACTTGTTATTCAGTTAATGATTTGGATGCTACTATAAAGACTTTAATAGATGATGGCGCATTATTAGTTAGAGAATCTAAAGAAGCTATTTTATTTAATAATAAAAAAGTAGCATTTTTAATGTGGAATTTAGGTCTCATAGAACTATTGGAGGGTGATTAAATGGTTTTAACAACATTTACATTCCTACTTTTTTGCGTAATTGTACTAACAACATATTTTATAGTTCCTAAAAAATTTCAATGGATTATACTTACTATATCTAGTTTGTTTTTCCTATTTTATAAAAATTTTAATATAGAAACTTTGTGTCAAGCAACAATAGTATTGTTTACTGCATATTGTACCGGTATTGCAATTGAAAAATATGAAGATAAAAAGAAGTATCTATTAACAGGTATTATAGTAATTATAGGATTATTAATATATTTAAAATATACAAATATGTTTTTAAAACCACTTAATTATCTTTTAAATATATGTAATATAAACTATAGTTTTAATTTAGTTGAAAGAACTTCACTTATTGGAATTAGTTATTATTCATTAATAATGGTTAGTTACATAATAGATGTATATAGAGAAACTTGTAAACCAGAAAAAAACATTTTAAAGTTATCACTATTTATGTCATACTTTCCAATATTAACATCAGGACCATTTATTAGATATAATGACATTAAAGATGATTTATATGGAAAACATAAATTTAACTTTGATAGAATGTGTAGTGGATTTGTTAGAATACTTTGGGGTATATTTAAAGTATTAGTTATATCACAAAGACTTGGATATTTTGTAGATACAGTATATGCTAATCCATATACATTTAATGGAGTATATATTTTTCTTGCTGCTTGTTTTTTCACACTACAGTTATATACAAACTTTTCGGGTTCTATAGATATTATTATGGGTGTATCTGAAATAATTGGAATAAAGTTACCTGAAAACTTTAATTTACCGTTTTTTTCTAAAACGATAACAGAATTTTGGAGAAGATGGCATATAACTTTAGGAGCATGGCTTAAAGATTATATATTCTATCCTTTACAAAAATCAGACTTTATACAGAAATTAAATAAAAGTCTAAAGAATAGATTTAGTAAAAAATTTGCTAAAAAAGCATCACTATATTTTTCAATGCTAATTATGTGGATTTTAATAGGTGCTTGGCATGGAGGAGAATATAAATTTATCATCGGTTCTGGTTTTATACAATTTATTTATATTTTTTTAGAAGACATATTAACTCCTATTTCAAATAGAATAAATAAAAAATTAGGTATTAAAACTGATGTATTTAGTTATAAATTATATCAAGTAATAAGGACGTTTTTATTATTTTCATTTTCTATGATTTTCTTTAGAGCAAATAGTGTAACACATGCAATAGGTTTAATTAAAAATATGTTTGCATTTAATATATGGGTGTTATTTGATAGAACATCACTATTTAATGCAGGATTAGATAGATATGATTTTGAAGTTTTAGTAATATCTTTAGTAGTTTTATTTGCCATTCAATTACTTGCAAGAAAAGGTAGTGTTAGAGAAAAATTATTTAATCAAAATATAGTGTTTAGATGGACAGTGTTATTTATATTAATATTTTCAATAATAATATTTGGGTGTTATGGTCCAGGATATAATTCAGCAGAATTTATTTACGGACAATTTTAAAGGTGAAATTATGAAAAATGTTTTAAAAAGTATAATATTTGTTTTGATTTTTATATTTATTTTAAATAAAGTTACTAAAATTTTATGGTTACCAAAAAATTCTCTATCATATTTTTATGATGAACCAAAGAATTCTTTAGATATAGTATATATTGGGGCAAGTAATGTATATACTCACTTTAATACTACTTTAGCTTATGAACAATATGGATTTACAACAGGACTTTTATCATCAGGAAATCAACCTCCAACTATGATTAAGTATTTGTTAAAAGAATCACAAAAATATCAAAATCCAAAACTATATATAATTGATATTACGCAATTTTCTAAAAGTTTTGCTGATTATACAGAAGGAGAACTTAGAAGTGGTTTAGATGCTATGAAATTCTCTAAAAATAGAATAGATGCTATAGATGAAACTCTTATGCACTATGATTATGATAGAAATGCTTTAAGTCCACAATTAAAAAGCGACAAATTTGCTTATTACTTTAGTTTCCTAAAATACCATAATAGTTGGAAAGAGATTAGTGAATCAAACTTTTTGGGAGATAAAACATTATTCAAATCATTTTATATAGAAGATTTTACTTTCCTAAGAGCTCCTTTTGATGATTTCGATTGGCCTGAGGAAAGAGAACCATTAACTTATGGTATGGAAAACATATTAATGGATTTAATCAAATATATTAAAGAGAATAACATGAATGTTTTATTTATCGTACCAAATAAAGCATGGGATAAAGATGAAGAAGTAAAATCTACTAGGATAAATACTGTAATGGACATATTAAAAGAAAATAATTTTGAAATCATTAATTTTAATGATTTGGATGATTTTAAAATTGATTTAAGTGAAGAATTATACAATGTTGGACATCTTAACATATATGGAGCTACAAAGTACACTTTATATTTTTCAAAGTTGTTACACGATAACTATAAATTGCCAGATCATCGCAATGATAGTAGTTATGAATCGTGGGATAAAGAATATGAACGTTTAAAATTGAGATTTCTAAGACAAGATGGTAGAAAATATGAGACCATTGTTGAAGAATATAAAGAAGAATTAGGTATTGTGTAAATTAACAATTATATTTTAAAAATCAAAAATAAATTTTATTTTAATTCTTATGATTATTCATAGGAATTTTTTGTTATATAATTATATTGTTAAAACTTTATTTTTGTGTTATACTTATATTAGGTGAGAATATGAAAAAAGAAAGTAAAATGTCAGATGACTTTAAAGATATAGAAAAAGAAAGTAATGTTAAAACATACGTGATAGTAAGTATATTATATGTGCTTGTAATTATTTTAACAGTATTATTAGTACTTGGAATAAAAGATCAAAAGAAAACTATTTTAGATAATTCAAATGATAATAATTCACAAGAAACAAATACTGATAACAATACTAATATAGATGAAAATAATAGTGATGATGAAACTAACATAGAAGAGTCTAATGAAGAAGAAAATAACTATGAAGAAGATACTGACCCTGATAATGTGGAGGAAGAACCTCCTTTAGAACCTTCAACTCCAAATGATGATGATTCTTCAGGTCTTGAATCAGATATATTCAATTACTTAAGTTAACGGTGTACAATGAAAAATAAAAATCAAGTAGATTATAAATGGATTATAAAAATTGTAGTAATTGCATTCATTATATCAATAATGTTTAGTTTTATATCTGAAACTGCTATACCTAATGTAAATATATTTGTAGGTATATTATTGACACTCATATTCATACTAATAGGTATAATATTTGATATGATTGGTGTTGCTGTAACTGCATCTGACGAATCTAAATTTCATTCTATGTCCGCGCAAAAAGTTAAAGGTGCGAAGATGGCTGTTAGATTAAAAAAGAACGCTGATAAAGTATCTAGCTTTTGTAACGATGTAGTAGGGGATATATGTGGTATTATATCTGGTTCTACTGGTGCGGTCATATCTATAAAAATAGTTGAAATATTTAAACTAAATAGTTTACTTGTAACGCTTATAATAATGGGAATAATATCTGCTCTTACAATTGGAGGTAAAGCGTTAGTAAAAGGAATAGCAATTAAAAAAAGTAATAATATTTTATTTAATTTCGCAAAAATTTTAAGTATATTTAAAAGAGGGTAGTGATTTGATGAATAAAAAAGCATTTACTTTGGTTGAACTTTTAGCTGTTATTGCTCTTTTAGTAATAATATTTATTTTAGTTGTCCCTGCTGTAAATAAAGTAATAAATAGAGCTAAGGATACAACTTACCAAAAACAGATAAATACTATACTTGATGCAGCATATGACTGGTCTTTAAAAAATGCAGAAAATTTGCCTAGTGAAGGGGATAGAACTTTTGTAACACTAAGTGATTTAAAATTTGATGGATTTATAGATTCAGATATAAAAGATACAAAAACATCTGAACCATTTCCAGATGATTTAGTAATAAGTATTACTAATGTAGGTAATACGTATAAAAACAAAAACACATATGCAAAAAAAAATGGAGCATATCTATATACACTAGAAGAGGATAGTTTTACACATACTGGCTCTGGAATATATCCAACAATAATTCTTGAGGGATTAACTGCTGATTCTTCTGGTAACTATTTAGAAAAGGTAAACATAAAGGGTACTGTATTAGATGTAAAATATACTGCAACTGACTCAAATGATAACGATATAACTGACAGAGTTAAAGTTAGACTTACTAAAGACGATAAAGTAGTAACAACTATAGATACTAGTAAAGATGGAATCTATAAAATGATATATACTGTTATAGATGACAGAGGTCTCGCAAAAAGTGTTATTAGAAATATAGTTATCTCAGATATAGAACCTCCAAAATTGGTTGTACCAGCTAATGCTACTATAGATACTACAGTTACTACATATAATTTGAATACAGGAGTATCTTGTACAGATAATATGGGTGTCTGTTCAATATCAATTAGTGGAGAAATAGAATTTGGTCAGATAGGAAAATATGTAATTGAGTATACTGCAAAGGATTCAAGTGGTAATACAACAACTGAAAAAAGAGTAATAACTGTTGAATAAATAAACCTTTTGGTTTATTTTTCTTTGACTTTAGATAAATAAATATGTTATAATTGGTTAGGTGAATAGAAATGGTAAAATATGATGAAAGCTCAATAAAAATACTAGAAGGACTTGAAGCAGTAAGAAAAAGACCAGGTATGTATATTGGTTCAACTGATAAAAGAGGACTTCATCATTTAGTATGGGAAATAGTTGATAACGGAATAGATGAAGTTATCAATGGATTTGGTAAGAAAATTAAAATAATAATACACAGTGATAAAAGCGTTAGTGTTGAAGATGAAGGACGTGGCGTTCCTGTTGGAATGCACTCATCAGGTATGACCACTCCAGAAGTAATCTATACAGTTTTACACGCAGGTGGTAAATTTGAAAACAGTGGATATACTGTATCAGGTGGACTACACGGTGTTGGTGCAAGTGTTGTAAACGCACTATCTAAATGGATGGAAGTAACAATAAAAAGAGATGGGTATGAATACTTTATAAGATTTAAAGATGGTGGTAAAGTAGATATCCCACTTACTAAAAGGGATAAAACTAATAAAACTGGTACTAAAGTAAGATTTATGCCAGATGATACTATATTTTCTACAACTAACTTTTCATTTACTACAATTTGTGAAAGAATGCAAGAAAGTGCTTTCTTACTTGAAGGACTTACAATAGAAGTAACTGATGAAGAGGATAATAAACACGAGAGTTTTTGTTATACAGACGGCTTAAAAGCGTTTGTAGAATATATAAATGAAGATAAAACTGAACTTCATAAAGCAATGGTAATAAATGGTGTTAAAGATAAAATAGAAGTAAAAGTGGCATTCCAGTATACAGATTCGTATTCAGAGAATATCGTATCATTTGTAAACAATGTTAAAACTATAGATGGTGGTACTCACGAAGTAGGTTTTAAAACAGCTCTTACTCGAGTATTTAACGAATATGCAAAAAATAATGGATATTTTAAATCAAAGGATAAGACTTTAGAAGGACCTGATACAAGAGAGGGACTTACTGCTGTAATAAGTTTAAAAATACCAGAAGAACTACTACAATTTGAAGGACAAACTAAAGGAAAACTAGGCACGCCTATTGCTCGTACAGTAGTTGATAGTATAGTATCAGAAAAACTTTCATTCTTCCTTGAAGAGAATAAAGCAATCGCAACAAGTATACTTGATAAAATGCTCAAAAGTAGAAATGCAAGAGAAGCTGCAAGAAAAGCTCGTGATGAGGCTAGAAGTGGTAAAAAGAAAGATTCAAGAGAAAAAATAATAAGTGGTAAATTAACTCCTGCTCAAAGTAAAAATCCAAGCATTAATGAATTATTCTTAGTCGAGGGAGATTCAGCTGGAGGAAGCGCTAAAACAGGTAGAGATAGAAAATATCAAGCAATACTTCCTTTAAGAGGTAAAGTATTAAATACAGAAAAAGCATCCTTAGACGAAGCATATAAAAACGAAGAGATTAATACTATGATACATGCAATAGGTGCTGGTGTTGGGTCTGACTTTGATATAAAGGATTCAAACTATGATAAAGTAATAATAATGACAGATGCAGATGTAGATGGTTCTCACATACAGATATTACTTTTAACATTCTTCTATAGATATATGAAGCCATTAATAGAAAATGGACACCTATATATAGCAATGCCACCACTATATAAAATAGAATGTGGCAAGGAAGGACAGTACGCTTGGACAGAAGAAGATAGAAAGAACTTACTTGAAAAATATAAGGGTAAACAGACAAAAACACAGAGATATAAAGGTTTAGGAGAGATGGATGCAACACAACTTTGGGAAACTACTATGGATCCTAAAACGCGTAGTTTGATTAAAGTAAGTATAAATGATGCTGCTCTAGCAGAAAAAAGAGTATCAGTACTTATGGGAGATAAAGTAGACCCTAGAAAATCTTGGATAGAAGAAAATGTAGAGTTCTCACTTGAGGATAATTATAAAATAAATTAGGAGTGATTTATGAAAAAGACAAATGAAACAGAAGAAGTATTAGGACGTATTTATGATTATACTCTTGAAGAGATAATGGGTGAAAGATTTGGAGAGTATGCTAAAGACATAATTCAAAATCGTGCGATACCTGATGTAAGAGACGGACTTAAGCCAGTTCAAAGAAGAATATTATATGCGATGTATAGAGATAAAAACACTTATGATAAAGCACATAAAAAGTCTGCAACAGCAGTAGGTAATGTTATGGGTCATTACCACCCACATGGAGACTCTTCTATATATGAAGCGATGGTTCACATGAGTCAGTGGTGGAAACAAAACGAATGCTATATAGATATGCATGGTAATAACGGTTCTATGGATGGCGATGGTGCTGCTGCTATGCGTTATACCGAAGCAAGACTCTCTAAAATAAGTGGTGAGTTATTAAAAGATATCGATAAAGATACAGTAGAGTGGGCACCAAACTTTGATGATACATTATATGAGCCAGTCGTACTTCCTGCAAAATATCCAAATTTACTTGTAAATGGTTCTAAAGGTATATCAGCAGGATATGCTACTGAAATACCTCCGCATAACTTAGGTGAGGTAATAGATGCCACCATAAAAAGAATAGATTCTCCAAACTGTAGAATAGACACAGTTCTAGATATAGTAAAAGGACCTGATTTTCCAACTGGTGGAGTAGTAGAAGGTAAAAAGCAAATAGAAGAGGCTTTAACTACAGGTAGAGGTAGAATAATAATACGCTCTAAATACGAAATAGTAGAAGATAAAAAAACCAAACAAATAATAATACATCAGATACCATTTGAAGTTAATAAAGCACTTTTAGTTAAAAAAATAGCAGATATAATATACGATAAAAAAATAGATGGTATGCTAGAGGTTAGAGATGAATCAGATAGAGAAGAAAAGGTTAGAATAGCAATAGACCTTAAAAAAGATGCTAACCATGAAAATATACTAAACTATCTATTTAAAAATACTGATATGCAAATAGCCTATACATATAACATGGTTGCTATTGTAAATAGAAGACCAATGGTTGTTGGAATACTTGATATACTTGATGCATATATCGCACATCAAAAAGAGGTTATAACAAGGCGTACTAAGTTTGATTTGGAGCACGCTAAAGCACGTATGCATATAGTAGAAGGTCTAATAAAAGCCTTAGATATATTAGATGAAGTTATACATACAATTCGCTCAAGTAAAAATAAAGCGGATGCTATTCATAATTTAGTTGAAAAGTACGAATTTAGTGAACTTCAGGCTGAAGCAATAGTTAACTTACAGTTATATAGATTAACTAATACAGATGTAAATGTATTAAAAGAAGAACATGCTAATTTACTTAAAGCAATTAAAATACTTGAAAGTATATTATCAGATGAAGAAAAGCTTAAAACTGTTATGAAAACAGAACTTAGAGCTATAAGAAATGAGTATGCAACTCCTCGTATTACAGAGATTAAAGATGAAATAACAGAAATAAAAATAGATACTACATCTATGATACCTAAAGAAGATGTAATAGTAGTAGTAACTAAAGATGGATATGTAAAAAGAGTATCTAAAAGAAGTTATGCATCTAATGATGATAAAACAGGACTTAAAGAGCAAGACTATGTAATAGGTATGTATGAGTTAAATACTATGGATACAGTACTAATGTTTACTGATATAGGTAACTATTTATATGTACCAGTATATGAGATACCTGATATGAAATGGAAAGACTTAGGTAAACATATAAGTAATATAATTAAAATTAATCCTGAAGAGAATATAATAGATGCATACCCGGTAATAGATTTTAATACAGATAATTACATCACAGTATTTACTAAAAACGGTATGGTAAAAAGAACTCTTATAAGTGATTTAAAGGCAAGTCGTTATACTAAACCAATGCCATATATAAAACTTAAAGATGGAGACTTTGTTGCTAATATCTCATATAACAAAGGTACTGATGTCTTTATAACAACACACAGTGGATACGGTCTAAGATTTAATATAGATGAAATACCTATTTTAGGTAGCCGTGCAAGTGGAGTTAAAGGTATTAGTCTTAAAAATGATGTAGTCTCAGCTGGTAGTGTTATTAATGATGAAGAATATGTCTCTATCATTACAACTAAAAATACTGGAAAAAGAGTAAAACTATCTGAATTTGAAAGAATATCTAGAGCTAGAAAAGGTATTCAAGTAATAAGAGATGTTAAGACTAATCCATATTATATACTTAAATCATTTGTAATAACTAAACATAATATTGGATTAAAGTTTAAAGAAGATATAGAGATAATTAAATTATCAGACCTACCAATATCAGATAGATATTCAACGGGAACACAACTTTCAAAACACCAAGTTATAGATGCATTTATAGAAAAAGAATTAGAAAATCCAAAAGATAAAAAGAAAAATAAGGAAGATGTTAAAGAAGTAGTCAAAGAAAATATTGAGTTAGATAAGATTGATGAGAGAATGATGACTATTGATGATTTCTTGGATGATTTAGAAATTTAACTCTCAAATAGTATAAAATATGTTAATATGTATGTAGTGAAGGGAACTTCATATAATAAAAAAGAGATACATTTGATTTTCTTGGTCAGGTGTAAT
>CANRBR010000014.1 GCA_947628915.1 uncultured Bacilli bacterium
CTTGTATTTACTTACCAAAATAGTCATTTCTTCTATTTTTGGATTTAACCGATACCTCCATGTCCAGCATCAATTACAACCTTTTTACTTGCTCTTTCATCCATAACAATCACCTATTATAAAGTATGATTGTTTAAAAATAGTGTGAAAAATATAATTATAATAAATCGGCAAAATTTTATATAAAAATTATAACGACAATTGACAATTATTTTCAACAACTTCATATCCAACCTTTTCATATGCTTTCTTTCTTTTTAAAAACATATTTCTAATCATCGAAAAATTATCATCAACATAATCATAAACTATTATCTCTTTTTTATTTTCATTTTTTCTGTGCAACCTTCCTGTATATTGTACTATTCTATTTATACTAGATATAGGCATAGTTAAGAATAAAACTTCTAAACTAGAATCATCAAAACCTTCACCAATACAGGAACTTGTAGCAATTATAATTTTATTTTCATTATTTTCTATAATATTTGAATTCATTTCATCATACTTTTTTACTATTTTTTTACCTAACCCACCTCGATATATTATTATATTTTCAGTTATATTTAATAATCTTTCATATAAATATTCTAAATGTTCAATTCTTTCAGTTAAAACAAGTATATTTTTACCTTTTTTAAATTCTGTCTCTATATCATTTACAACAATATTATTTCTTATTACATCTTTAGATATTAAATCATATATTTCATTAATTTTATAGTCTGTTATATTTTTATTAACAAAATTCAAATGAACATTTTTACGATAAACTTTCATAGATAAATTTAATTTTTTGTTATACTCTTTCATATTAACTTTATATCTAATATCACCACATTGCATTTTAATAATTGGTGTATGTCCATTTTCTTTCTCAGGAGTAGCGGACATACCATATACATATTTTGCAGTCATCATATTTAAAGCAGCTTCATATGTATAAGCCGAAGAATGATGACATTCATCAATTATTATCATTCCATAGTTTTTGACTATATCAGTAAATTTACCATCATTATAAATAGTTTTAATACTTGCAACATCAATTTTATTAGTTAAAGTATTTTTATTACCACCAATTTGCCCAACATCATCAATATTTAAAAATTCTTTTATTCTTTCTTTCCACTGCTTTAATAGTGATAAATTAAATGTAACTATAAGAGTATTAACATTCCTTTTTTCAATTAATTTACAACATATGACAGTTTTCCCAAACCCAGTTGGAGCTTCAAGTATTCCATTTTCATATTTTAACATCTCATTTAACGCAATTTTTTGTTCATTTCTCAATTTACCATTAAATTTTATATTTATTTTTTGACCACAATTTCTATTATCAATAATATTCATTTTTACATTATTTTCGTTACACAATTCACATAAATATTCAAATTTTCCTCTTGGAATCATTAAATATTTATCATTCTCTTTACTACAATCTATTACCATTGGTACATTGTGAACAGAAAGTCGCATTCTTTGTTTTTTAAAAAATTCAGGATTTGCAAATGTTGCAAGTCTTCTAAAGCAACTTTTAACAGAAGAACTTAAATTAGCCTTATCTATACAAACCATATTATTTAAAACAACACTTATATTTCTTGGAAAATCAAAATCGTTTTTTTGCTTATCTTTAATTTCTTTTTTTATTTCAATACTTTCACTACTAATATCTATAGTATTTTCAGATAATACCTTAATAACATTACATACTTCGTCATAATCCATTTTTCTGATTTTGCTTAAATAACTATATTGCTCATCAAAAGGAATAAAGTTTCTATCTAAAAAGACAGTATTGTTATATTTTGAAGGTTCACTTTGAAAAGGAAGTGCGATTAAGTTCCCATAACCACCATTTGGCATAGTATCTTGATTAGGAAACATTCTATCAAAAGAATCAATTTTTAAATTATCACGAATCTCCAGAGTTTTTGATAGTAACAAACTGCCCATTTTTCTTGCAGTTATAGCTTTTATATTATTTTTAAAAAATATCCATACATGAATTCCTTTACCTGATCTACTTCTTTCAATTGCAATTGGAACATTATACTTATCACATACACTAGCAAAAGCAAGTACATCTTCTTTAATACTATTTTCATTTTTTTTATCATCGAAATCAAAAGCAAGAAAATAGCAAGTTTCATCTTCTAGCATTGGATAAATACCTACAGTAATATTATTGAATAAGTGATTTCTAATAACTTCCTTATCTACCGGTTTATCTTCCCAATAACTACAATTTTTACACTTTTTACCCATAGTTTTATTACAAATATTTTTATTCCATTCATTCGCACATTTAGGTATATAATATTTTTTACTTGAATCTGTTTTATCTATAGAAAGATATGCGTATATATTATCTCTACCTTTAAAATAGTCCATAAAAATATTTATTTTTTCTTCATTTGTAAAACTTGGTTGTTTTTCATAAGTAGTAAGTAGTTTCTTTAACTTATTAATTTCATCAATAAGTTTTTTAGCTTCAATAGTTTTTTTATTGATTGATTCAATTATAGCATTTCTATCCATACCACACCTCTTTAATTAGTAAATTTAATATATTATATAACTTTTTTATAAAATTTCAAATTCTTAAAAGGAAACTCATAAAAAGCTTAAAAATCTATTGACATTTTTTATATATTTAGTGTAAAATAACTACTACAAACAAGGAATTTTTATCTTACGTATTTACTTTTAAAAATATGTTTGGTATAATTTACTTGTAGAATAGATATAATAATATTGTAGATATTATTATATCTACTTGGTCTGTTGAATTAATTCATCGGATCAAACCCGTGTTGGCGCCAAGCGCCGCTTAAAAAAGCATCCTTTATGGTTGCTTTTTTAATGTTTAAAACCTCTTCTTATTAAGTTCTTTTAATATTCTTCTAATTTCATATAAACTAAAAAAATATTTTTCACTTTTAGTAAAAGGCATTTTATTTTTATATTTATAATCATATTTATCAATATAAGTAAGCATATCTGAAACTTGAAATAGCCTTTTTTCTTTATGATCGAAATCGACTCTGTGTTCAAAAACCTCATATCTTGAAAATATGGCGTCTAAAATAGTCCCTAATACTTCTTGGCCATTATCATAATACATTACTATGCTATCAAATTTACTAAAATATTTTTCATGTTCTTTAACCATATTATTGATTTCTATTGATAGCTTTTGTTTTAATATTCTCGCATTATCAGTATATTTTTTATCTATAATAATAGTTTTGTATTTTACAGGTATTTTTCTAGAAAATTGATATATTGAATTAAATATGCTTTTTCTTTTGTCTATTGAAAATCTAGAATAATCTTTTCTTTTCATAATTAAGTCAGCCATATGAATCATGTCAGTATAGCCAATTCTTTCTAATCTTTCATTTAGTTTATTTAATTCAGGCATAATATCATCATTTTGTTCATGAAAAGTAAATGAAACACCATATAACTCTGATGCGCCTCTACCAAATCCAAATTCACCTGTTTCATCTACAAATATGTTTAATCTTTTCAAGATTTTCACCTCACGTATACTAATTATACAACATTCATTATATTTAGTTAATAGATTCATATAAAAAATATCATTTATTCATTATATAGATATTATTTTAAAAGTTTTAATATATCAAATTGATAATTAATTTCATTTGAATATAGTCAACAAATACTCAATTTAATTCTATAAACATATATTAATGGAAATCTATATATTAGTTTTTTATTTTTATAAAATTAAAAGGAATAAAATTAATAATATAATTCTTAATATCGTTACAAAAAAACAGGAAAACTTCCTACTTTAATTTCCAACAGGATTGTCCTGATTTACCATAATTATAAATTTTTTCTTCTTTTTTTATTTTAATCAAATTAATTATCTCATCGCTAATCATAATTACCTTCACAGATTTAATATATTATACATTATTTTAATTTTTTCAAAATTTAAGAATAGAATTAGAAATTTAAAAGGAAATCACAAAGTTTTGTCGTATGATATATGTGAGGAGGTGAAATTATGTTATATTTAACAGACGATGAACTTGCAAGTGTAAACGGTGGAGCATTACTAATTAGTTGTCCGTCATATACTATATTTATGAGGGTATACAAATTTGTTGTTAATCTTTTTTGTAGGAAGTAATTAAGCTCCCTTCTTTTTGTATTAACATCAAAATAATATATAAGCAAAGACTTACGATTCCAAAAATCATATAAAAAATATTATTTTATATAATCTACAATTCTTTTGGACAATTTGACTTATATTTCACATCATAAAATCCATAAACTTTCTGACATTTGTTACAAATGATAGCAATCTCATCTAATCCATCTATATATCGTCCCTCACCTTTTTGAATTACAATATCATTAGACTTACATTTTGGACAAGATAATATACCATTATTATTAACATCTTCTTGTCCACAATAATCCCTTACTATTTCATAACCATCTCGATTATATTTAGGAACATATTCATCACTATTAAAGACTTTTATTCTTCCAAACATAAACTCTAACTTACCAATTTTTTTCTCAGTATGATAATGACCACAATACCATTTATCGTAATCTATATTTTTTTCAATTTTGTCTAAAAAAACTTCCATTGATTTATCTACTTTTGATTGTTCTAAGCCTTTCATAAATACTTCTTTAGGTTCATACTTTAAAGGACAAGTGTGAGTTAATACTATATCAAAATGTTTACCTTTAACCTTCTTTAAAATAGTTTCTTGCTCTTTTTCATTTAACCGTTCATCCTTAAACCATTGATATCCATATCTTAATCGATATTCTTTATCAATCGAATATGCACCACCAATTACAAGAACACTTTTCCCGTCTATATTATAAGATTCACCATCTTTAGCAAATATCAAATTAGGATAATCTTCTTCTATAAACACTTTGCCACCAAACATTTCCGTTTCCTTATAAGTGTTAATATTTTCTGGTCGCTCTTCGTGGTTACCTCTTATACAAAATAACTTTAATTTGAAACTTTTTAGATAGTTTTTAAAGTTTTTATCTTCTTCATTAAGAAAATAATTTATTCCAGCATCTCCTAATACTATTAACATATCTTCTTCACTAGTTTTTAAATTATAAAGTCTAGAAAAATCTCTATGTGTATCACCTGTTATATAAATCATAACTTCACCTTCTTATTTAATATTATTTTATCAAATATTAAGATAATTGTCATTAACAATATTTTTTACAAAAAAGATACCTCTTTTAGTATCTTTAATTAAATCTTTTTATAGTATATATAAATCCTAAACCGCAAACAATAATTAGCCCTATTAAAGCAAACAAATTAATATCTCCAGTATCTGGATTTTCTGTTACATTTTTTGGTGGCAAGGATGTATAGATATCCACACCATAACTTGCTTTGATATTACAAGCCCACAAATATCTAACATCAGTTGCCTTATCTGCATTTTTTACATCCAATTCTACAAAATCTGTCGTACCTAACTCTTCACCATAATCAAGTACAGTAAATTTAACTTTAATCTTACCACTTTCTTTTTTGAACTCCCATCTATATGTATATACTCCGTCTCTATCAATTGTAGCAATTGGATTATTATTTGCCCAGTTAGCAGTTATAACAAATTTATCTTCACTTTTTTGAGTCATAACAACAGCCTCAGTTAGGTATTTTGATTCTACATCGAACTGATTTAAAGCAATAGATAACTCGAATAACTCTGAAGACTGATAATTATCCAAATCAAGTCCTACATAAACTTCCTCTTTAATTCCATCAGCAAGTTTTGCTTTACTAGCCTTATTAAAAGGTCCTACTTTCATTCCATCAGTTTCTTCTTTTTCACCCTTAAGATTAGTTATATTAGAAGAAACTTTACTTTTAGACCCATAATCTTCACCTGCCTGCCAATCTTCAAATCTCCATACAGTTAATGCTTTTATCTGTAAGATTGCAAAACAAAATGTTAAAGCACTCACTAAACATAAACTTATAATTTTTTTCATAAAACTTATAACTAATAATTCCTTTCTATTTACAATAAATTATATGTAATACTTTCTAATTTTTTCTTTTTTGCCTTTTTATTAATTTTGCATGCACGACAATTCTCCCACCCTGATTATTCTGACAAGTAGATAAAGTAAGAATTTTATCGCGTATATCAACTTCTGTATCAATCTTAGATATGTTCCTACTTTTCATTACATCAATCCATTTTTGTTTATCAATACTATCTTTAAAATTGGGTGTTATATAATAAGTCTCACTTTTAATAGTATAAATAGAAAATATTTGAAATATCATATTTTCTTTTAAAGTAGATATAAAAATAACATAATTATCTTTATCACTTTGCCATTTGCTAGACAAAGTATTTTTTAAAGTTCCAAACATCGCATCATTAAGTCTTGAATGTCCATAAATAATCGTATTATCATCTAAATCATCTATATTATTTCTATAATCCATAAATACCCAACCCGCACCATTTTTTTCTTTATTAAAAGAATGATTTAAATAATAACTATTGTCACTTCCCTGTACTACTGGATAGTCTATATTAGTGTTTCTAATGTGAATGTATGCAACTGTATCATTATTCATAGACTTTAAAACAGAGATGCTAACCTGATAAAAAGGCATAGATGCAAAGTAGTAATAATCACTGGTTTTATCTTTTGGAGGATTTACAAGTTCCCCATCCTCTTCATTATTACTAGTACTTATATTCTCTTCTATTTTTTTATTAATTTGTCGGATTTTGGAATTATCTAAACACCATTTAAATATAGTATATATTGAGAAGAGAATAACAAGAAGACATAATATACCAAAAACGATTTTCAGTACATTCTTTTTACCATTCTTTTCTTTCGATATCGATTGTGTCTTAAAATACTCTTCTATAGTCATATATTTCTTCATCATTGATCACCCCATATATAATGACTAAAATATTATTATGAAAAAAGGAGTTAATTTATGAAAAAATTTATGTTTTTTTCCTTCATTATTGCAGCGTTTCTATTAATAACGCCAGCAGTATCAGCGCAAGATGAGTATGGTGTTGTTACAGATATTACTAAATCTACTGGAGATTCACTTACTTCTGGAAGTGGGACTATAAAAACTGAGGGAAATACAACTACAATAAGATATTCTGCTGCAGAATTTAAAATGCTAGAAGCAGATCCTGATGCCGCAGGAGGAGAAAGACCAGGCCCTGCCGCTTGGATTGGATTTGAGGTTGCTAAACCTAAAAACGATACTGATTCAAGTTACAAGGTTACAACACCCGATAATAAAACAGAACAGTTAAAAACATATCCATATAAGGACTATGTTGGAATAACACCAGACAATTTAAAAAAAGTCCTTTTAAAAGGAACTGTCTTAACTTATAAATATTCATTTGACTGGAACGAAGATAACAAAGCTGATCAATTTGTAATAATAGAAATAGACCCAAAAGGTATTACTCTTACATCTGAAAAAGGAAATGATTCAGTATGGACGCCTGATATCGCTCAAAAGATTTTAAGTGAACAAAATCCAAATACTAAAGATATAAATCTATATTTAATTATTGGACTTATGATAAGTGGTGTATTGGGACTTGTATACTGTTTTAAAAAGGCTTAATAGTCTTTTTTGTTTTAAAAAATGCCGATATATTTTTTAATCGACATTTTTAATTAATATATTGTAACTTTGTTTACAAATCCATCAGTATCATAATCTAAAGATACTTCGTATTCCTTATTATCATCAAAACCTTGTTTTATTTTTGTAATCTCATCTGCTAAAGTAGTTGTTGTATCATTATAAACAACCGTTATAATATGAGTAGCTTCTGTTTTATTGTTTGTTATAACTTTATTTAACAAACTCTCTAAAAAGAATCCAGTTTGTGAGCCACTATATAGTTCAAATGGTGCGTTAAAAGTATTTATTTCTGCTTTGCTATATCCTTCTTGTGCTTGTCCTTCATCATTATCATTCATCTGTTCTTCTATTTGGTCTTTTATTTGCTCCTGTATAGAACTAGTCTGATTAAAAATATCAGATGCTTTATTATTTATTTGTACTGTTTGTACAATTACAAATACAATTATACCAATAACTAATATTACAGCAAGTCCAATTAAAACTAAATAACCAATACCAACACCCTTTAAAACTTTTAATCCTTTTTTACCAGTTTTTTTTAAATTTTCTTGATTATCCTTATCAGTTACATAATTATTAATAGAACGCAATCCGTTATTAATACTATCCTTTAGTTCACTATTTACAGCATTATCTACATATTTTTCTTCTTCTGGTATATATTTTTCATCTACACCAACATATTGTCCATTCTTTTTCATCATTATTCTCCTTGTCCTAAACTCAAAATATTAGAATATCCACTATAAAATGTTCCTGCACTATTTTTCGAATATGTTCTAACTTTAAAATATAATGTTTGACCTTTTTGCACAGTTACATTTGCTGTACTACTATCCCAATCTTCTACTTTTACTGATTTTAATAGTGTGTAAGCACCATTTTCTGCGGTTGCGCTATATATCTCGATTCCTGTTACTCCATTTTCTATCTGGTCTAATTTTATCTCCATTCCTGAAGAACCATCATAACTTCCACCATGTCCACCAACAGTTATTGTTGGAGTCCTTAATTGGTTAGTCAACTCTAATACATTAGAATAGTCACTATAAAATGTGCCTGCGCTATTCTTTGAATATGTTCTAACTTTAAAATATAATGTTTGACCTTTTTGGGCGGTTACATTTGCTGTATTACTATTCCAATCTTCTACTTTTACAGATTTTAATAATGTATAAGAACCATTTTGTGCTGTAGAACTATATATCTCGATTCCTGTTACTCCGTTTTCTATCTGGTCTAATTTTATCTCCATTCCATAAGAACCGTCATAACTTCCGCCTTGTCCACCTTTTGTTATTGTTGAAGTTTTTAATGTGTTAGTCAACTCTAATACATTAGAATATCCACTATAAAATGTGCCTGCGCTATTCTTTGAATATGTTCTAACTTTAAAATATAAGGTTTGACCTTTTTGGGCGGTTACATTTGCTGTACTACTATTCCAGTTTTCCTTTTTTACTGACTTTAGTAATGTATAAGAACCATTTTTTGTTGTCGCACTATATATCTCGATTCCTGTTACTCCGTTTTCTATCTGGTCTAATTTTATCTCCATTCCATAAGAACCGTCATAACTTCCACCTTGTCCACCTTTTGTTATTGTTGGTGTTTTTAACTTAACTGAACTATTTGTTGATTGATTATTGTTACTTGTCTTTAATTTTTCCCATTTAGCCTTTAGTTCTAAATCGCTTTCTACAACTGTATCAAAATTATAACTTTCATCATTTAAAAACCATCCCATAAAAGTATAACCATCTTTGATTGGGTCTTCTGGTTTTACGACTTTATTACCTTCTTCTATAATTTGATTTGATATTGTAGAACCTCCGTCACTATCAAATTTAACAGTGAATACTTTATTTTCTGGCTTAATCCAATTTGCTTTTAAAACAAGGTCTTTAGTTACCTTACTAGAAAAGTCATAAGACTTATCAAGATATGTCCACTCAACAAATACATACCCGTCTTTTATTGGGTCTTCTGGTTGTTTTACTCTTTCACCTTTTTTTACTGACTGAGATTCTATAACTGTTCCTCCGACTGTATCAAATGTAACTTTATACTTTTTTGGATTATTAATAAGTATTAAACCTATTACTAAAAATATTGCAACTACTACACAACTAATAATTATTATTAAAGATTTCTTCATAAACTACTTTTCTCCTTACCTATTCTACTACTACTGCCGTTCCACTTACATGCACCATAAGCATTGACATAGATGAGTGTTCACTACTACCTACTGCTTCTACATCAACTTTAACTCCAATAAGTGCATTCGCACCAATTTTTTTTGCTCTTTCTACCATTTCATTAATAGCATCCGCACGAGCATTTACTAATTCCTGCTCATACTCTTCAGCTCTACCACCTACGAGATTAGTAATATTTGCTGTAAAATCTTTCATAAAGTGAATACCACTTATAACTTCTCCAAATACAACTCCTCTATATTCCTTAATTACCTTACCTTCTAAAGATGATGTTGTTGAAATTATCACATTTTTACCTCCTTCTTAAAAATAAATACAAATCTATACTCACAAACATATTATAACATATTTTTCATGATTTGTATCACCAAATTACCACTTTTAGTAAAAGTTATTGCTGTTTTTTTCAGAGATAATATAACTAGAGGTGGTAATAATGTCAAAAAAAGATGGCATTGATTTAAAAAATATGCAAATCCTAAGAGAAAGAAAAAATATGACCCAAGTAAAACTCAGTTTAATAGTTGGAGTATCACAACAAAGTATTACTTACTATGAGACAAATACTAGAACTCCTTCATTGCCAGTTGCTTTAAAAATTGCAAAGGCATTAGATACAAGTGTAGAAAGTTTAATAGATGGAAATGATATTATATCTAAGTATTATAGTCTATGTGATTCTGATAGGGATGCAATTAATAAAATGATTGAAACACTTTACAATAAAAGATGTTAAAATCAGTATTCTAACATCTTTTTTATATCTACTCATTCTTATTAAATATTATAGTTAATTTTCTATCTTAACAAAATCATCATAATAAGCATATTTTAATGCATCCTTTTTAATAATATCAACTATATCTTTTCTATCACACAAATCAAATTTCTTAATCTCTTCATTATTTATTTTTATAGGTTGCTTAACCATTTGATTATAATTAGATACATTTTTACCATTTTTATATGTTTCTTTTACGTGTTTTGCATAATTTACTTCTAAATCTAAAATTTTATCTAATTGTTCCTTTGTAGTTGGAGTTAAGTCTTTATATTTTTTAGTCATATCAAATAAAAGCCAAAACTCAGGTTTAGAAAAATCAATTTTATCACTGATATCTTCAGGAATAAATCCAAATTTATACTTTCTTTCAACAGCGAATTTTATTCCCTTTTTAATTACAGTCTGCGCACTACTTTCATCTTTATAATATTTATCTAAAAAAGTTTGCATATCACTTATATGATTAATTACACCAGAAGTACAATTTTTACATGCTGCTTCATTTGATTTCAATTCTACAAAAACAGGAATGTATAAATTATCATTAACTCTTTTAACCATTATTAAATCATAACGGCCTTGTATCTCACTTTCCTCTTTTTTACTCGTATTTTCGAAACACTGATTATATTCTTGGTCTACACATAATAAATCGTTTTTCCAGAACTGATACCTACAAGCAATATCATTTTGAATAGTCTTCTCTTCTTCTTTTTCAAAATAGTATTCATCTAAAAATTTACGAGTTATATCAATTAATTTATCATATTTTTTATTTTTCATCATCTCTTGCTGTTTTAAAGTATAACCACTCTTCTTTAAAGACTTCATATAATCACTATTAATTTTTACATATTTTGGATTTATTGATGTAGATATACCTCGTGGTTTGATCATCCATTTTTCTGTTGCTTTAGGAATAAAAGCAACCATCTCTCTACCTTTATGATAGAGTGTTAGACGCTGTGGGCTAGTTCTAAATGCTAAAAAATATTTATCACGGTTATTTTTTACTGCATCTATAACCTGCTTTAAAAATACTTCATTATCGCAATTTATATCATAAACTCTACTTAATTCTTTCATATTACACCTCAACATATTCCTTATCTTTTATTATAACATAGTCTTTAAATAATTTCGATAATTTTTCATTATCTTTTGTATGAATTCCAATAGCCTTTTTTGGATTTATTATTTTAAAAATCTCTTTTATAGTTTTAACATCCGCATGACCCGATGTGTGAAGATATTCTTCTTTTATTTTTAACTCTTTTAATTTGTCTATAAATTCTATAGTTTTTAAAGTATTAGGTCTATTAGGATCTTTATATCCAGGCCACATAGAATATATTAAACAAGCATTATCTCTATATCTTTTTAAATTATGTATTATATCGTTTAACATGGAAGTTTTAACTAACATTACATATTCACCGTGTGTATATTCGTTTTTTATATTTAAATTTTTAAAAGGTTCAATATATGTTTCATAAAAGTTTCCTTCCTTATACTCATAAAACTTAGAATTCTTATTTAAATAAGTATTAGGTACCCAAACAGTTATATTATCTTCATTTAAATACTTATAGTTCTCATCATCTATTGCTTTTAATATATTAGCAGTAGATATATCTAAAATAAATTTTTTGTTTTCTTCTAAAGCAGCCTCTTTAAAACTTTTCAAACGGTCTAAATTAGTTGATGCCTGAAGTACAAATACTTGCTTATACTTCCTAAATATTTCTTTTGCTTTTTCTTTTAACACTATTTCAGTATTATTTTCACTATCTTTAGTTACATTAGTTCCTTCTGTAATAAGTAAATCAACACGTCCTATCTTTTTTAAATTGTCGTAAAATATTTCAGCACTATAACCATTTTTACGATAATCTCCTAAGTGAAGTACTTTTTTACCATTATTCTCTATTAAAAACATAGAAGAATTATAAGCAGAATGGTCAGTACGATATGGAGTAATTACTAAATCATCTATTATAATTTTA
Source organism: uncultured Bacilli bacterium (assembly GCA_947628915.1). Taxonomy (GTDB): domain Bacteria; phylum Bacillota_I; class Bacilli_A; order RF39; family UBA660; genus UMGS1613. The sequence goes on from CANRBR010000014.1 coordinate 12,727, forward strand.
TCTTCAAACTTGAAAGTATTCACATCACCATTAAAAGGAATACTAGAACTAAAAGCATTAGATACTTTAAAAATTTTATAAGATGTCTCTTCCACATATATCGGAATATCTTTTTTAATATCAGAAATTAACCCTATATGGTCACCATGGCTATGAGTAATAAAAACTCCTTTATATTTACTTTTACCGAATGTTAATCCTTTTATTGGATACTTTGTACTAACATTTATATCATCAGTTAAATCTTCTCCATAATCTATAATAATCTTAGTACCACTATCACTAGTAATTTCTGTAATACAACCACCTATTTGATTAGTACCTTTTATAACTCTAACTTTCATTTATACCTCCCAATCTTCGTTAAAATGTGCTTTATACCAAGCAAGTTTATATCCGAATATTACGTATGATACTATATGTGATTTATATGGTATATACTTAATATTAGGTAATATTTTAACAAAATCATCATCTATTTTAGATAGTTCATCTTTAAATAAATCCAATCTATCAGTTTTACCTTTTACTATAAAGTCCATCATTTCATATGCTTTTTTAGCCTCAATATTATGTTTAATTAAATAACTTAAAATATCATCCCTAGTCATTATATAATCTTTAGTTATTAAAGTCTCTTTATTCATATCGATATCTAAATGAGATAGTGCGGATACTTTAATTAAGTCTTTAAATGTTTTAGGTTTTATTATATTAATTAGTTTTCTTGCAATATCACTATCAAAATCAAATATACCTTCTACCTCACCTTTATTAAATAATTCCATTACACTTTTATCATCTAGTGGTACATCCATGAATTTTACTTTAGTTTTCTCTTCTAGTTTTTTTATTTTAGTTAACATATCACACTCTAATATATCAAACTTAAATATATTTTTAATATCGTGGTAATCAAAATGAGTGATTTTAAAATTATCGATTTTTTTATCACATGGGTACGCAACTGGAGTAAAGTCATAAATATCCATATCATTTGGAATTATAAATATACCACCTGGGTGTTGTCCTGTAACCTTTTTACCTGGTGAGATTACGCCTGCTTTAACAATAGAATCATTTCCAAACGTATCCATTAAATAATTATATACTTTCTTTTTTACTTCAGGTGAGAAATTCATATCTATATCAGGAACTTTATTTACATCGTATCCTAAGAACATATCATAAGGAATATTAAATCCATCCTTTATCATATCAATATTGCACTTTTCGCATTTTTTATCAGGCATATCTATACAAGAACAACTATCAATAGTAAAAATACTCTTTTTACACTTACTACAACGATAGTGACTAATAAGCGGATTTATATCTGTTATACCTATTAGATAGGCTAGAAATGATGATGCAACCCCTCCTCTCGGACATACTCTATATCCTAAACTTTCTGAATGCTCCACAAGCATCTTATATACTAAATAAATAGTTACATATTCATTATTTATTATTCCAGATTTATTATCTTTTCCATATAACTCTTCTTCTATTCTTGATTTTACTATATCAGGTAATGGATTACCATATAACATATATGCCTTATCATATACCATATTTATAAATAATTCTTTACTGTTTTCTATCTTTGGTAAATAAAGTTTATCACTCATTATTTCTATATCAAGAGTTAAACTAGCAAGTTTGTTTGGATTATTTATAACTATATCTTCTAATGTATCATCACTTAAAGATTTAAATTCGCTTTTCATTTCTTTAGTAGATTTTAAATATCTATCAAACTTATTATTTTCACTAGGATATAGTAAGTTATAATCATCTTTTTCTTCCTTTTTTACATAGTGAACATCACCTGTTGCGATAACTATTTTTCTTATATCTTTTGCAATATCTGAAACTCTTTTTAAATACTCATCAGTTGTATTACAAACTGTTTTTGGTTTAACCTCTATAAAGTCGTACCACATCATATCATCTTTTATCTGTTCGTCAGTTAAATTATCATAAATATCACTCATATAAATAGTATCTAATCCATAAAGTAGTCCATCACTTAAATCTACTAAATCCTTTTTAGTTATAACTTTATCTATCTTTATTTTACTTATTATCTTATATAAGTTTTTTAAACCTATTTTATTTCTTACAATAACAGTTATTGGTATTGAAACATCATTTTGTACTACGTCTACAATAGAGCCATAAATAATTTTAAAATCGTTATATTTTTTCATATACTTATATATCTTTGGAAAACTTTCTACACTGTTATAATCTGTAATAGCAATTGCTTTTTGTCCTAACTTTTTTGCATATTCAATTAACTCTTTAAAATCAACAATACTATCCATATTAGTAAATACTTTAAATTCAATTCTCTCCATACTAATCCTCCTCAATATTTGTAATACTATGATTGCTTTTATCGTATTCAAACTTAAATGGTTTATTTATATCTGATATTTTAAAATGTGTATTATAATTTGGTATATCACTATCATTTATAAATAAAATTATCTCAGCATTATATTTTTTACTATACTCATTTATTCTTTTTCTTACAGTACTTATATATTCCTCTGTCTTTAAAACAAATTCGTTAAAGTTATCAATTATAATAACTTGATAAGGTTTAATAGAATCAATATCAAATACATAATCTAACCAAAGTTCTTGATTAAATATCTTAGAACTACTAATAACAATATCAGAATTTCTTATTTCTTCTATTGCAGATACAAACTTTTTAGTATCTATCTTTTCACTTTTCAATTTATTACTTTTTGCCCCAACTGGAAACATATAACTATCTACTAGTTTAAAATCTATTTTAGATATTAAAGATATTAAGTGGTTAATATAATATGATGAGTTAACATCAAAAGATTGAACATAAATACTTTTTTTCTCGTTAATTCCATATTCGTATAAAATGTTTAATAGCAGAGGAATCCTCTCTTTAGGATTCCTACTACTAATAACTGAAATATTTTCATTCATGTTTCATAACCTTATCCGTTTCATTTAACTCTACACGAGTCTCTTCTCCAAATATAACTAAATTAACAGTAATTATATTCCCATCTATTTTAAGTATATCTCCAGATAAGCCTTTAAACACACCTCTTAACACTTCTATATTATCTCCTACTTTTAAATCAGTTATTGAAGTTCCACAGATATCACTTTCTTCGGGTTTCTCATTTTGAGGTTTATCTTTAGCATAAGCATATAGTCTAAAAGGTGGCAAAGGAACCTTAGGAACTTTTAATCCGTAATAGTATTTATCGATACAATACAGTTGATATTCAGTTGGAATTCCCCCAATAGATGAATCATAACAATAATAATCAATTGCAGTTTCAATATATTCTTGAACATCCTTTGAATCTTTATGTTCTTTTAAAACTCTACACTGTTCAATAATATTATCTTTAGAATTTAAAAGATTACGTACAACTTCAAAATCATATTCTTTTGAAGTTATTTCTGATAATCTAGGTAGTGGTTCTTCTATCCTTTTAGCATCTAAACCATAATAGTACTTAACTATACAATATAGAATGTACTTAGAATCATAATCATAATAGCGAACTTGATTACAACATATTAGTTCATCTATATATCTTCTTACTCCCTTCCTATTAGAATATTTTTTAAGTTCTTTTAATTGTTCTATTATGTTATCTTTAGAATCGACTATCTTCTTAACAGCCTTAGAACATTTTGCAATATTCATATAATTAAAATACCTCCTTTAATCAATTTCAATATCATTATATCATATAATTTTTCTTGTATTTTAAAACGACAATTTAAATATCAAAATTATCGTTATTTTTAAATGTTAAATAGAGACTTTTATACTTGCATTAATGTATGATATACCACTCATCTTTATTATAATCATAGCCTATATTTTTATATACATAATTATAATCGTTCATATATCTTTCCGCATTCCTTTTAGATATAGAAAATGCACTACACAATTTTTTAGTTTTAATTTTGCTTTTATTTTTAAAATATTTATTCATATCTTTTAAAAGTTCAAGTTTTTTCTTTGAAAAGTCTACAATTTTTCTATTTAATATATAGTCATAATATAAATTTATTAACTCATCAATGTCAAAATAATTATTATCTGTAAAGTACATATTAGTATATTTTATATGAAATTTATTTATTTTATTTAAATCACTAGTAACAATATATACAAGATTAAAATGATTAAATAAGTGTCTATATTTTTTATCAATATCTATATAATTATTTTCTTTCAAATATTTTTCATTAATTATTAATAAAAAACCTTGTTTTCTTTTTAAATTTTCTATATCATCCACTCTTTTAATATATGGAAATCTAAAGTTAAAATCATAATCATCCAATTCCTTTTTATCTATAAGTCCATAATCATTAGTATCACATATATACACATTTCTTCCAATATTATTTAAATTACCATTATATAAATTAATTTTTATGTAATGTTTATTTTTTAATTCCTTTATAAATCTATTTTGTAAATTAATACTAGAACTATAAGAAAAATCATTTTTTGAACACAATACCTTTAACATTTCAGGATTAACATACAAGAAAATTATAAGGTCACAGTCTATTATTTTATTACTAAAAAGTGGAACTCCTTTTTCTATTTTAATAGCTTGTTCTATTTTTTCTTGTTCAACATCTGGTATATAGTGTATATCTATATATCCAAATTTCTCTATTAATAAATCATCTAGTACTTTATCATATAATTTTCCCATATTTATTTTATTTTGAATTTCATTAAGTTCAATCCCTACTGTACTTAATACTAAAACTCTTTTATCCATATTTTCTAATAATAACTTTTTTAACTTATTTATACTCTTATCCATATAATACCTCATACCTATTATAGCACATTAAAAAAGATACTTGAACGTATCTAATCTATATTTACTATATCTCTCCAATTATCTGGAAAACCTATTTGATTTAAGAAATTATTTATTGGTAGTATATTAGTTTTACCTTCTAATATATCAATCTCATACCCAACTTCGTTTACAAAATCTCTAAATTCTGAATCTGTTAATAACTGCCTCATTATTATAACTACTGCAAACAAATCATTTTTACCATAGTTATATTCCCCATCAGTCATATCTATATTGAGTTCATAGTGAAATCTAGTATCTGGTATAAATTTCTGAGTTCTATGGTCATAAAGTATATCTTCGTGTGCGCATAGATTTCTATAATTAGCTAGTATTGATAAATAAATTACTAAACTTTCTACATCTAAGTTGTAAGTTTTTGCTATTTCTATTTGGTCTGAATCATCAAGTATATCGTATAGTTCAGATACTATTCCAAACGATAATACTTTAACTAATATCCAAAGTGGAATATATCCATAGTTAGTTACATAGTGCATCGTTGCAGAGTGTTGCTTAACATTATTTCTTATTTGTCTTTTTACTTTATTTAATATATCATGTACCTGTCTAATTTTAATTGGGTCTTTAGAAAAGTTCTTAGGATTTAAGTAATCTTTCTCTTTATAACCATATTTTTTAGATAATTGATAACTTATCAAAGATTTGATATTATTTTCAATAATTAATAAATTTTTAAAGAATATGTTTCTTACTCTTCTATCAAATACAAACATAGCATACAATTCTTCAAAAGTAGTGCCTGGTATAAACTGTTGTTCTTTTTTAGACTTCATAAATAAATGTCTATATCCACTTATAAAAAAGTAGTTTTCTCTTAATAATATATTTTTAGCCTTTTCTATATCATTTATTACAAGACCTTTTGATTTTAATATCTCTATTTGTTCATCTAAAGTTTTAAATGTCTTTCTGTCCATATCATTCACCATAATAATTATACAATGAAACAAAAAAAAATACTAGTACTCATATATTCCTAGTAATTTTTCTTGTTCTGACTCTGTCAAGTCATCGAGTTTCCACTCATCATCTTCTTTAGTAAGCGAAAAATAAATCGTGTATTTTACTCTATCTTTACTTCCTTTTAATAAATCTAATTTATAGTCATTAAATTTTGATTCATCAAAAACATTATTATCATCCATAAACTCAGATTCATTAGTTGTCCTATACTCATCTGCTTGTTTGAGTGCTTTAGTGTAATCAGTAACCTCGATTTCAGTTTCTACTGTTGCTTTATCACCATTTACTGTCTCTTCTTTTATAGTATAAGTTAAATCTTGATAATGTTTCTTTAAGATATCTTTGTAAGTAGTTCTTTGGTCATCATCAAATAACTCTTCTTGATTTACTATTGAATCAAGTTTTGAAAGTACATTTGAATTTAAAGTTTGATACTCATTTAAATAATTTTCAACCTTTTTAGTTGGAGTATTATCCATGTTTCCTAAAGAACATCCTGTGATTACTAAAGCAAGAGTAAGTATTGATAATATTTTTTTCATAAAAATTCCCTCCCTTAATAATATGGGAAGGAATAATATTTTTATACGTTAATTTTTACCAAATAATTCTTTTAATGTGTTTTTATCGTTTTCTAAAATCTCTTTATTAGTCTCTTTTAATTCGTCTTTATTCTCGTTGTACCAGTCTTTCGCACTGTTATACTTATCTTTTGCTTTATCAAATAAGTTACTTAAAGTTTCTTTATCACTTTCTATTACTTCTTTATTAGCTTCTTTCAATTCATCTTTATTCTCATTGTACCAGTCTTTCGCACTGTTATACTTATCTTTTACTTTATCTACTATACCTGTCTTATTTGTATTAGTCTCACTAGTCGAATTATCTATAGCCTCTTTGTTAGTATTTGTATCATTAGTATTTGAATTTGTATTATTATTAGTTGTTGAATTTGTATTTGTAGTATTTAACTTATTTTCGCTATTATTTGTTTGAACTTCTTTTTCTTCAGTTTTATCTTTAGACTCTACTATTTCATCTTTTACTTCATCTTTGTTATCATAAACATTTACAATAACAGTCTTTTTCTCGCCACATCCAACACATAGTAAGCATAGTACAAATATAACTAAAAACTTCTTCATAATACAACTCACCTCGATAATGTATTCTATCACTTAATACGCTTATTGTCAAACTCCGGTATTTAATCCTTTTTTCTTCAAAATTATCTTCCTTATTCCATCAAAAGGTATTACTGTAAGAGCAAATAAAATCATTATTTCAAATTCAAATAAGGAAAGTCCAGTA
>CANRBR010000015.1 GCA_947628915.1 uncultured Bacilli bacterium
TGGGGAAGTATTGAAACAGCTAAAGAAAAGTTAGAAGAAATATTATTGTCAGCAAAGAATAATGAAATTATTTTTAGAGATGACCATAGTAATATTAGATATAGAGGAGCAACGCCTAATAACTATGTAAAATTCAATAATGAAGACTGGAGAATAATAGGATATATAGATGGGCATATAAAACTAATAAAAGATGTATCAATAGGAAATAGAGCCTGGGATTCAAGCGGTGGACAATATGGCTCAAATGATTGGGCAAGACCTGCCGATTTAATGAAATATTTAAATCCAAGTGAGGTAAATAAAACTGATATTGATGGTGAATATTGGACAAGTTTAACAAATGATGCAAAAAAAATGATAGATAAAGTGACATGGCATTTAGGAGGATTTCCAAATGGAACTACTACTATATTAACATCAGCAGTCTACGATGCGGAAAGAGGAACTAATGTATATGAAGGGCATGCTACAGAATGGGAAGGATATGTAGGATTGATGTATGCGAGTGATTATGGGTATGCAGCAAGCGCTGATTGTTCGTCAAATATAGATTTAAGAAATGGTTATACGACAAGTTGTAAGGATACAGATTGGTTACATTTAACTTCAAGTGATCAATGGACATTGACTTCTATTTCTGATATGGACTCTTCTCCATGGCGTTTAGCAAACGATGGTCATTTTGGCTACACAGGTGCTTTTGATCCAAGTGTTTCAGTTCGTCCAGTTGTAAACCTTAAATCTAATGTAGGTATTATGGATGGAGATGGAAGTAAGGCAAATCCATTCAAACTCGGATATTAATTATATTTTAATAAATAAAACAAAAAAAGATAGACAAATCTATTCTTTTTTTTATATAATATATATGGTGATAAAATGTTTGAAAGTTTAGGAGATAGATTACAGAGTGCCGTAAATAAGATTAGAGGTTATGGTAAAATAACTGAGGATAATATCAGCGAAGTAACAAGAGAAATTCGCCTTGCTTTACTTGAAGCAGATGTTAACTATAAAGTTGTAAAAGAGTTTATAAATAACGTTAAAGAAAAAGCCTTAGGTGAAGAAGTAACTAAGAGTTTAAAACCTGGTGAACAGTTTGTTAAAATACTAAAAGATGAATTAGTAGAATTACTTGGTGGTGAGAAAAAAGAAATATATACAGGAGGAAATCCTAGTATACTTATGCTTGTAGGACTTCAGGGAAGTGGTAAAACAACTACTATTGGTAAACTTGCTTTATTACTTAGAAAAAAATATAAGAAAAATCCACTTCTTGTCGCATGTGATGTATATAGACCTGCTGCTATTGAGCAGTTAAAAACTATAGGTAAAGAATTAAATATAGAAGTGTATGATGAGGGTAAGGGAAATCCTATAGAGATTGCTAAGAATGCTATTAAATACGCTAAAGAAAATAAATTTAACTATGTACTTATAGATACTGCAGGTAGACTTCATATAGATGAGGCCTTAATGAACGAATTAAAAGATATCAGTAATGAGACAAATCCTGATGAGATATTACTTGTCTTAGATAGTATGGTTGGACAAGATGCAGTAAATGTTATAGAAGGATTTAATAACGAATTAAGACTAACTGGTGCGATACTAACTAAGCTTGATGGTGATACTAGGGGAGGTGCCGCATTATCTATTAGACATTTAACTAATGTACCAATAAAGTTTGTAGGTGTAAGTGAAAAGATGGATGGACTTGATGAGTTCTATCCAGATAGAATGGCAACTCGTATACTTGGTATGGGAGACATCATGACAATGATAGAGAAAGCAGAGTCTGTAATAGATGAAGACGAGGCTAGAAAAACTGCTAAAAAAATGCAACAAGGTAAATTCGATTTAGAAGATTTCTTAAGCACTTTTAAACAGATAAAAAAGATGGGACCACTCGATGGACTACTTAAATTAATACCAGGTGTACCTAAAGAGTTAAAAGGTGTTAAAATAGACCCTAAAGATATGGCACACATAGAGGCTATAATACTTTCTATGACTCCATATGAAAGAAGACATCCTGAAGTTTTAAAAGCATCTAGAAAACTTAGAATTGCTAAAGGTTCTGCAAGGAGTGTAGAAGAAGTCAATAGATTACTTAATCAATTTGAACAGATGAAAAAAATGATGAAAATGATGAAAAACGGCAATTTGAAAATTTAACTGTAAAAAATACTACTATTTTTAGAAAAATATGTTATAATAAATATTAAGGTGATAGTATGGTTTCTTTAGAAGAAATAAGATTAAGTTTAAAAAACAATCCTAATTTAACAGATGAAGTGAGGAATAAATTATTTGAACTTATAATAATTTTTAATAAGAAATTACCTGAAATAAACTTATCTAGGTTAAATGAAAAGTTGAAGACTGTTAAATTTGGGAAGATAAGTAAATATGAAAAAAAAGGTACATATTATTACGATGTATTTAAAAATGAAATATTGTTTTCTAAAGATTTAGAAGGTAATTATGATATAGACCATATGCTTACTAAAGCAATACTTGAGATGTCTACTAGTACAAATAAATTTACAGGATTCAATTCTGATGATAGGCTTAGAGCTTTAAATCTCGCTTATACAGAAATACTTGCTAATTATATAATTGGGAATGAAGGGGATTCTGACTTAGAGGAAGAAATGTTAATTGCAAACCTATTAAGTCATATAGTTGGTAAAGATACTATGTTTAATTCATATTTTATGAATGATGGCATGCCGATAATAAAGGCTATGCAAGAAGCGGAGGTAGGATTGATATGATATTATTAGGAAACGATTTTTGGAATGCTTATAACGGTATGAATGAAGCAAAAAACAGCAAGGTAAAATCATCTGATTACGACGTATTTGCAGATTTAGAGGAATCTTGTTCTGCTATATTTCAAAACAAATTAAAACAAGATGGAATAAAGTATAGTGAAGAAGAATTAGAAGATATAACTAGTTCTTATGAGGCAAATATTCCAGGTTCTACAGGTAAAAATCCAGACTATAGTTTAACAAGAGAAACGAAAGGATTAAAAGAAGTTGCAAAAGACACTATAGAAGGAAACGATATGACTATATATGATATTAATTCAAGAAAACCTTCTCAAGTACACTCAAAAGAGCTAAGAAAAGTAGTTTAAGTTATGAAATACATAACTTTTTTCTTGACTTAATTTAACTTATATAATAAAATTAACTTGTAGGAAAGAGGATATAAATCGGATTGGAGGTTTATATGCAAAATACAAAGAATTTAGAGTTAGTAAAATTCAATCTAACTCCAAGTATGTCTTTAGAACTTATTAAATTCAATAATTTAAAAAAAGAATTAAATAAGTTAAAAGAAGAATACGAATTAGATAAAAACGAAGAACTATTATCTAAAATAGATAATATAGAAAAAGAAATGGATGCTTGTAAAAATGCATTTATAAGAGAGTTTAGGTTAAATAACCAAGATGAAATTAATAGATATTTGGAAATAAAAGATCAATTTTGATCTTTTTTTCGTAAAAAAAAGGAAATCGGAAAGTTTTGTAGAATAATATATGTAGAGGATAAAATAAATTCTAGTTTTGTCGAATTTGTATAAATAAAATTTAAAGTGTGCTAAATTAAATAGGAAGGTGAATATATGTTAAATGTAGGAACAGAATTTAGAAAGGGTATATTATTTGTAAGACTTAAGGGTCATTTAAATAAAGATACAATAAATAAGATGAATAAAAGAGTTACTAAAATTGTAAAAGATAACGGTATTAGAAATATTGTATTTAACTTCACTAATTTAAAATCGATAGATATAAAAGGAATAAATACTATATTTTACAATTATGAACTATGTAAAAGTAATGATGGTAGAAGTCTCATGTGTGGTAACAACGATAATATTAGAAAGAAATTAAAGAAGAGTAGACTTATAAATTATGTATACGAGACAACTGATGAATTGAGCGCTATGAATATATTAAACTTAAGGTGATTATATGGAAGATATTATATTAGAAAATCAAAATCTTATTTATTATATTGCTAATTATTTTAAAAATTATCCATATAAGGATGATTTATATCAAGCAGGTAGACTTGGAATGATAGAAGCATATAAAAAATATAATCCTGATATGAACTGTAAATTTACAACATATGCATTTACATATATACTAGGAGAAATGAAAAAACTAGTTAGAACAGATAAAGGTATAAAAATAAGTAGAGAAGTATCTAAAATGAATTTAAAAATAGAAAAGGCTTATATACTTTTATCACAAAAATTAATGAAAGAGCCTAGTATAAAAGAAATAGCAGACTTCTTAGAAATACCAGAATATATAGTATCTGATGCAATACTTAGTACAAATAAAATAAAAAGTATAGATGAACCTGTTAATGATGAAGGTAGTGCTTTAACACTCCAAGATGTTATTGGGCATACTAATAATATAGATGAGTTACTATTACTTAAAGAAAGTTTAAATAACTTAAATAAAGAGGAAAAAGAAATAATAAATAATAGATACTTTAAAGATTATACACAAAGTGAGACATCTAAAATAATAGGTATATCTCAAGTACAAGTGTCGAGAAAAGAACAGAAAGTATTAGAAAAACTCAAAAGCAAAATGGCTGCATAGCATTTAATATAATTCATCTTCAATTATTCTAATGAGTTGCTTTTTTATATTTAATATGTTAATATTTACTTATAGTTTAAAACTATAAGTAATTTTATAATGATAGATGTGATAAAAATGACAGATTTAGAATATTTAAAGAAATATTATAAAGGAAATATTGAAGAAGCTTTGATAAGATTAAAAAGTGGAGAACCGGTTCAATACATCGTTGGAGATGTAGATTTTTATGGTAATATAATAAAAGTCGATGAAAGAGTATTGATACCTAGATTTGAGACAGAAGGCTTAGTAGAACTCGCTTTAAAATATCTAGATAACACTAATTTAGATATAGTAGATATTGGAACAGGAAGTGGATGTATAGCAATAACACTCAAAAAGAAACTTCCTTGTATAAACATGGATGCTATTGACATAAGTGAAGATGCCTTAACTTTAGCAAAGCAAAATGCAGAATTAAATAATGTAGAAATTAATTTTATTAAAGGTGATATGCTTAAAGGTATTAATAAGAAATACGACTTTATTATAAGCAATCCTCCTTATATAAGTTATGATGAAGATGTAATGGATATTGTAAAAAATAATGAGCCTTTAAACGCATTATATGCACCTAATAATGGATTATATTATTACGAAGAAATACTAAAAAATTGCAAAAAAAATTTAAAAAACAAATACTATATATTTTTTGAAATAGGATATAATCAAGGAGAAAAAATAAAAGAATTAGCTTTGAAATATTTAGCCTGTGAAGTAGATATAAAAAAGGACTTGCAAGGCTTTGATAGGTATATTATTATCAAAAGTAAATAATTAAAGCAAAGTTCTTTTTTTTATAAAATAAAATAAAATTATATTGGTGATAAGATGAAGAATAAACGTATAGAATTAACACTCTTTATAAGTATAATATTACTATCGTTATTTGGTGTTATTATGATATATTCTTCATCTTATATATGGGCTGAATATAAATATAATGACCCATATAAGTATTTAAAAAATCAATCACTATTTTTTATAATAGGTGTAATACTTATGATTGTAGTAAGTAAAATAGATTACAAGAAATATTTTAAATATGCTAATAAAATATTACTTTTATGCATTACTTTATTAATACTTGTATTAATACCTGGAATAGGTTCTGTTAGAAATGGTTCTCGTAGTTGGTTTGGAATAGGTTCATTTGGTATACAGCCTAGTGAATTTGCTAAACTCGGTCTTATTATATTTACATCTAAATATCTATCCAATAACCCAAATAGTATGAAAAGTTTTAAAAAAGGAGTGCTTCCTATACTAGTAATTACTTTAGGTATGTTTGGAATAATTATGTTACAACCAGACTTTGGAACTGGAACTATACTTGTAATGACTATAATTGGATTACTCTTTATAGCAGGACTAGATATTAAAATATTTGTTAAATTTGGAATAGTAGGAATAATTGGAGTAGTAGGACTAATATTAGTCGCACCATATCGTTTAAAGAGAATTTTATCATTTTTAGACCCATGGAGTGACCCTTTAGGTAGTGGATTTCAAATAATACAATCGCTATATAGTATAGGTCCTGGAGGTTTATTCGGACTTGGACTTGGTAATTCTATACAAAAACATTTCTATCTACCAGAACCTCAAACGGATTTTATATTTTCAATTATATCTGAAGAATTTGGATTTATGGGAATAATTATAATATCTATCTTATTTATAATTATATTTGCAAGTTGTCTTAAAATAAGTATGAAGTGTAATGACCTATTCGGTAAATACTTATCATTTGGTATAACTTTTGGACTTATATTTCAATCTATACTTAATTTAAGTGTAGTAGTTGGACTTATTCCTGTTACAGGAGTAACACTTCCTTTTTTATCTTATGGAGGCTCTAGTTTACTTATTATAATGGTATCTATGGGAATTATATTAAATATTTCGAGATATCAAGAATAAAGAGAAAAAAATTATTGCTTTTTTTCTCTTTTAATTAATTTAGCATGTAATACAACTTTTTCTTTATCGTCATAACAAGTTGATAGAGTAAGTATTTTATCGTCTTTATTCACACCAGTATCAAAATTATACTGACTTCTATTGATTAAAGTGTTTGCAAATTCAATAAAATTATCTTCGTATACAAAGTTGATTTTTAAATAGTCATTTGTAGTAGGTATTTTATATACACTAAATACTTGCCATAGAGTATTTTCATATTCAGTAGATAATTTTATAACATAATTGTTTTTATTATCTAGCCATCCATTAGTAAGTATTTTTCTTAAAGTCCCAAACATGATATTGTTAATCATACCATGTGCATATATAATGGTATTTTTATCAAATTCATCTATATTGTTTCTATAATCCATAAATACCCAACCCGCACCGTTGTAACTCTTATTAAAAGAGTGGTTTAAGTAAAATTCATTATCGCTGTGTTTTACTATTGGATAATTGATATTAGTGCCGTTTACTTGTATCCAGCCGACTGTTTCATCATTGATTTTTTTAATATCTGTAAAATCTACATCTATTAGATTCATTTTTATGTAGTCCCAATAAGGATTTGATTTTGGTATTTCTTCATTTTGTGTTATAACCTCAGTATCATCCGTGTCTTGTTTTTCAGTGATAGTCACATTCTCCTGTGCATTTGTAATTTCCTTTTCTGATTTATCGCTATCTAATTTCCATTTGATTATGTGTATTAAAGATATAATAAATATAGTAAAAAAAATGATAAATAATATAAACAATATAACGTTTTTCCATTTTATTCTTCTTTTTTTATGTCTTTTATAGTTATTGTTATATAGATTTACTCTAGTTTTTGGAGTTTCATTACCAATCACTTTAATCACCTATGTTTATTATATCAAATTTAAAAAAGGATGTATATATTAAAGTGTCCTTTACACAGCCAATAATTTATATAAAAACATTGATCTAAATAAATTGACAATTTAAGTATATTTTGATAAAATGTAATCATAGAAAGGAGAATATTGATGAAGAAAAAATTTCTTGTTGGTGTTGCTGCATTCGTAGCAGGAGTAGCAATGATACCAAGCGCACTTGCTGTTAATTTTGGAACTGCTGCATCTATAACTAGTGGAGGTAATGTTACTGGAGGAACTACAGATACTGTAAAAATAGTATATGAGAGTGCTGAACTAAATATTGCACCTGCACAAGCAGGAGGCCAAAATTTAGAAGCTAGACCTGATGGATATGGTTGGTTAGGAATTAAAATAACTGCTCCAACTGATGTAAATTATAACAAAGCTAATTATTATGCTGTTAACGTAAAAGGAGAAAAATCAGAGACTAAACTTTATAAAGATTATAAAGATGTTGCTGGTGAAGAGGATAAGGTTATTAGTCTTTGGAGTGGTATTAACTTTGATACATTAAATACTGCACTTACTAAAGGTAGTGATGTAACTATGAGTTACTATTTCGACTGGGATGGCAATGATACTGTTGATCAAACTTTTATAGTATCAATAGATCCAAAAAAGGTTACTTTAAAGAAAGAAAGTAATAATGTTTATCCACTTGAGTCACTTCCAAAAGTAATTCCATTATTACCTAATCAAGATGATGTTAATGTTACTGGAGATGGAACTAACTTTGTAACAATTACATATAAAAATGCATTTGAATTAGAATGGGTAAAAAAAGATCAAGATGGTATAGTTAGACCAGTAGATGGATGGTGGATTGGAGTAAGATTTGATCCAGAAACTGAAAAGACTGGTGCTACATTCAAAACTAGAGCAAATGGTGGAGAATGGAGTAAAGAATATCAATACGACACTGAAAAAGATCAAGGTGAAGATTACATAAGCGGCTGGATTTTATTAAATGAAGAAAAAATAGCCGGATTAGAAAATTATGTATTTGAATGGACTTTTGACTGGGATAATGATGGTATATATGAACAAACTGTTACTCAAATAATTCCAGTTAAGAATGTAACACTTTCAAAAGATGGTGAGACAGTATATCCAAAAGAAGAAGTAAAAGAAGAACCTAAAGTAGAAGAAGAAACTCCAAATACATATGATGGAATTTCACTATATCTAATATTAGGTGGAGTATCATTAATCGTTTTAGTTGGATTAGTTCTTGCTTTAAAAAAGAAAAAATCAATAAACTAGTTTAAAAAGATAGTATTCCTATCTTTTTTTGAACTCGCTATACTTGAATAATAGTGTTAAAAGTGCTATAATTAAGATGCTGGAAGATGCGATGCGTCCTATATGAAAAACCTACTAATCGAAATAATTGGGAATCTAATTCACAGCTGGTGTTGAAGACCTATCAATTTAGGGATCCTAAAGGCTGCGATGTGATACCCACCTGGGAGACTAGGTTTTATTCGATTCAGGACACGCTCTTCTGGCATTTTAATTAGGAGGATGTATGGTACAAGATATAACACTTTTAGAAGACACTTATGTAATTTTTGATTTAGAAACTACAGGTTTTTATCCAAACTCTGGAGATTCAATAATAGAAATAGGTGCGGTTAAAATAAAAAATTGTGAAGTTATAGATAGATATGATGAACTCATTAACCCTAATACTTTAGTTAGTGATGAAATAACTAAAATAACCGGTATTAGCAATGATATGTTAAAAGGTAAAAGAAATGAAGAAGAATGCGTTAAAGACTTTATGAATTGGGTAGGAGGTTTACCTATGGTTGCACATAATGCTAAATTCGACTTATCATTTCTAGATATGGCATATCTTAAATATAATTTAGGTAGAATTAATAATGTAATTATAGATACATTAGGGTTATCTAGATATTTAGAATCTAACGAAAGATATCACAATCTAGCAACTTTAGTTAAAAGATATAATATTCCTTGGGATGAGGAGAAGCACCACCGTGCTGATTATGATAGTGAAGGTACTGCTTTAATATTTTTACAGATGTTAAAAAAATTAGAATTAAATAATATTAATACTTTAAAGGACTTATATAAGTACCCATTTATCGTACTTAGAAAGAATTGACTTATGATAATAAATATGTTAGTATATAGCCCATAGGAGGGTAATCATGTTTAAATTAACCGATGAAGAGATAGATGAGATAATAGAACAATATGGTAGTTCAAAAAGAATAATTTCAAAAATTGAGTTCAAATTAAATTTTTTAGAAATTGTAGATGATAGAGAAGATTATATAGAACTTACTAAATCTATAGTCAGTCAATATGTAAGCATTCAAACACAAATTAATAGTGCTAAAAGAAATGGTAAAAGTAACTATATTACTAAAAAAGATTTAGTAAGACTCTATATGGATTTAGATGAAATTATAGAAACTGAATTAAATAGAAAATATAAAGATTTAATACATAAAGAAAAACAACTTCAAAAATTATATTCTCAAAAATAAAAAACGACACTTTTAATAGTGTTCTTTTTTTATAATTAAACCGGTGATACAATGAAAATATATTTAGACCTTATCATGATACTTAATTTTTTAATCGATTTTATATTATTGCTTACAGTATCAGTAATACTTAAAAGAAATATAAAAATAACCCGTATAATGCTTGGGGCATTTGTAGGAGGAATTAGTATACTACTTTTATTTTTTAATATAAATAGTGTACTATTATTTATACTTAAATTTTTAATAAGTGTAGTAATGACTATAATTACATTTAAATTTGTAAATATAAAATATACTTTAGTAAATATACTATATTTATATATGTCAAGTATAATACTTGGAGGATTCTTATACTTACTTAATATAGAGTTTTCATATAAGCATATAGGTATAATATTCTTTAATAATGGACTGTCTATAAATTTTATATTTTTATTAATATTCTCACCACTCATACTATATATTTATATTAAGCAAACAAAAAATTTTAGACTAAACTATTCTAATTATTACAATATAGATATCGTATTAAAAAATAAAAAATATAAATATACAGCATACCTAGATACAGGTAATACTTTAATAGATAA
Source organism: uncultured Bacilli bacterium (assembly GCA_947628915.1). GTDB lineage: Bacteria > Bacillota_I > Bacilli_A > RF39 > UBA660 > UMGS1613. The sequence continues at coordinate 10,670 of CANRBR010000015.1, forward strand.
TTTAACAAGAAAACCTGTAATACTTATAGATAAAAGGAAAATACTATTTGATATTAAAGAGTTTAGACTCATTCCATATATGGGAGTAAATGGTTTAAATATGATTAAAGTTATAAAAGTAGATAAAGTACTTTTTAATAATAAAGAGTATAAAAATATATTACTTGGAATTATGGATAAGATTAGTTTAGATGGAGTAGATGTAATACTTAATAAAAGATTATTGGAGGAATAACATGATAAGAGATATAATTAATTTTATAAAAAAATTACTAAGTAGTGAAGGTGTATATTTTGTAGGTAGTACAGATAAACTACCTGAACCACTTTCTAAAGAAGATGAAGTAAAGTTTGTAGAGTTATCTATGGTAGGAGATGAGTATGCACGTAATAAACTTATAGAGCACAATCTTCGTCTAGTCGTGTTTCTTGCTAAAAAGTATGAAAATACAGGTGTTGATTTAGAAGATTTAGTAAGTATTGGAACTATTGGACTTATTAAAGGCGTAAATACCTATAAACTAGATAAAAACATTAAACTAGCTACATATGCATCTAGGTGTATAGATAACGAGATTTTAATGTTTTTAAGAAAAAATAAAAGAAGAAGAGGAGAAGTTAGTTTTGAAGACAGTCTAAGTTATGATAGTGAGGGTAATGAATTACACCTAGAAGATATATTAGGTACAGCTGATGATTTAGTAACTAGACCTTTAGAAGAAGAAATAGAAAAGAAAATACTTTATCAGGAATTAGAAAAATTAAATGATAGAGATAAACAGATTATGTCACTTAGATATGGCTTATTTGGAAATAAAGAACTCACACAAAAAGAGGTTGCAGAGACTCTAGGTATAAGCCAGTCTTATATATCTAGAATAGAGAAAAAAGTTATAAGCAAGTTAAAACTTCAAAATAGATAATTGTATTAAGTATATTATTTTGATATAATTAAAGTGGTGATTATATGGATGAATTAATAAAATTAGACCCAACATTTACTTTAAGCAGTTTTAAAACTAAAGTAGATAATATATTTGTAATGTTACACATGAGCCTTATGACAGATAACTTAAAAAGAGTAAACCACTTTATAAGTGATAGTGTTATGGAAGAATTTAAAAATAGACTTGATATATTAAATCAAAATAATGAAAGAGAAATGTTTGATGAGTTGAATGTAAAGTCAACTGATATATTAAATGTTGAAATACTTCCTGATAAATATGTCATAAAAGTTAGACTGATTTCAAGATATATGGATTATATAGTAGATAAGACTACTTTAAATTTTAAAAGAGGTAATAATACATCAAGAATAGAAAAAGAAAATATATTAGTATTTGAAAAAAAGAGAAGTGCGAAAGTACAAGGTATAGTTAGATTTTGCCCTAATTGTGGACATCCTATGGATGTAAACAAGTCTGGATACTGTGAGTTTTGTCATAGTACTTACAATCAGGAAGACTATGATTGGGTACTTGTTAGTATTAATACCTATTAGGAGGTTGTATGAATCAAGAAAAGTTTAATGAATTAAGAGAAAAATATAAAAACTTTTACTATGATAGTTATGAAGTAGTTGATAACGGTGATACCATAAAAATAATATATCACTTTAAAATAGAAGGATTATGTGAATTTAATCCATACTATATAATTAATAAAGAATATATTAAAAATAATGATATAGATACTAATTTATTTAACTATTTAGTATTTCATATAGGACTTGTAGAATTAGTTAGTTATTTTAAATGTACTTGTAGTCCTAATGTAATAATAAATGCTGGATATATGGATCAAGATCAAATAAATTGGTTTAAGAAACTATATTACTATGGACTTGGAGAGTTTCTATATAAAAATGGTATAGATGTATCAATGGATAACCTTATGAATATCACTTGTACTAATAACGAAAAAAGTGAGTTTGATGTAACTTATAGACCAAACGGTAATTTAATACCTATTGGTGGTGGGAAAGATTCAATAGTTACTTTAGAACTTATGAAAGATGAGTTTGAAAACAATACTTGCTTTGTTATAAATCCTAAAGATGTAAGTATTGATTGTGCAAATACTGCAGGATATAGTGATGAAAAAATAGTTACAGTAAAAAGAGTACTAGATAAAAAACTAATAGAATTAAACGACCAAGGCTTTTTAAATGGACATACACCTTTTTCATCACTAGTTGCCTTTGTTACATACTTTATATCATATCTACAAAATAAAAAATATATAATACTATCTAACGAGGGAAGTGCGAATGAACCAACTGTTATAGGTACTAAGATAAATCATCAATATTCTAAAACTTATGAGTTTGAAAACGACTTTAACGATTATACACTTAAATACTTTGGACTAGATATTAAATACTTTAGTCTACTTAGACCTTTGAGTGAATTTCAAATAGGTATGTTATTTTCTAAATATAAAAAATACCATAAAGTATTTAGAAGTTGTAATGTAGGAAGCAAAAGTATCCACTGGGAATGGTGTTGCAAATGTCCAAAATGTTTATTTGTATATATTATACTTAGTCCATTCTTATATAAAGATGAACTAGTAGATATATTTGGTGAAGATTTATTTGAAGATAAAGAATTACTTGGTACTTTATTAGAACTTGCAGGATATAGTGAAGCTAAACCTTTTGAATGTGTTGGAACATATAGCGAGGTTAGATATGCTCTAAGTCTTACTATAAGTAAATTAGATTGTAATTTACCATACTTATTAAAGTATTATAAAAATAACTTTGATTTAGAGTTAAATCATAATTTAAAAAAGGAATTTAATAAAGAAAACAACTTAGAAGAAAAATTTATAGAAATTGTAAAGAAGGCTTTAGAAAATGTATAATAGTATAATAGAAAAGATAAAAGATAAAAATATATGTATATTAGGCTTTGGTAAAGAGGGAGTATCCACTTATAACTTTATAAGAAGACATTTAAAAGATAAACATTTAACTATAATAGATAAAAAAGATATAAGTAGTTTAATCAGTGACTCTAATGTAGATATAATATATGGTGATAATTACTTAGATAATCTAAATAAATATGATTTAATCATAAAAACACCAGGTATTAGTTTTAAAGATATAGATATAACTGATATAAAGGATAAGATTACATCACAGTTGGAACTTGTTCTTGAAGTATTTAAAGAAAATACTATTGGAGTAACTGGAACAAAAGGAAAAAGTACAACAGTAAGTCTAATATATAATATAATTAAAGAACAAGTAAATGATGTATACTTACTCGGTAATATTGGTAACCCTATATTAGATGATGTAGAAAAATTTAATAAAGATACCTATCTTGTAATAGAAATGGCAGCTTTACAATTAGAATATGTTGAAGTCTCACCTCATATAGGCGTAATACTTAATTTATTTGAGGAACACCTAGACCACGCTGGTACTTTAAAACACTACTATAAAAATAAGATGAATATGTTTAAATATCAAACAAGTTATGATATAGGTATATATAACTTAGATAATAAGGATTTAGTAAGAGAAGTAAACAATAATAAAATATTGAGTAAATTATATAAAGTAACACTTACTAATCAAAAGAGTGATGATACTATATATTTAGATAATGATAATGTTATTTATAATAGTGAAGTACTATACGATAAAAATAGTAAGAGAAACTTACTTGGAGATCATAACTTATTTAATATAATGGTCTCACTCTTGGTATCAAAATTACTTAATTTAGATATAAATAAGACTGTTAATACTATAAACTCTTTTATTCCTTTAAAACATAGGTTAGAACTTGTTGGAACATATAACGATATAACATATTATAACGATTCTATTGCTACTATACCTGAAGCTACAATTAATGCAATAAAGACATTGAAAGATGTAGATACACTAATTTTTGGAGGTATGGATAGGGGAATAGACTATAAACCATTAATAGAGTTTTTGATAGAGAGTGGTGTTAATAACCTTATATGTATGCCATCAACAGGATATAAAGTAGGTAAAGAGATAGAAAAAATAAATAGTAATAAAAATATATATTATATTGAACTTTTAGAAGATGCAGTAAAAAAAGCAAAAGAGGTTACAAAAAAAGGCAAGATATGTTTATTGAGCCCGGCTGCAAGTAGTTATGAATACTTTAAAAACTTTGAAGAAAAAGGAAATTGTTTTAAAGATTTAGTAAAAAAGTCTATCTAATGATAGGCTTCTCTTTATATTCTTTTTCTATAAAAGACTTTTTATCTTTTATTTTACTGTTTAATGAAATTATAGTATTAATATTTAAATCTTTATTTAAATATTTATCATCATAAGTAGTAAGTAATTTAATATCTATGTCTTTTTTTATTTTATTTAAGTGATTTGCTCCTTTTTTATCAAATCCAAGTATTCTTATATAATCTAGTTTTAGGTTAGAACACTCTATCTTAGTTATAGAAAATAATATATATACTAAAGTTCTTTTGAGTCTATTATATGTATATCTTTTAGTTTTGATTAGTTCTAATAACTCATCTATTGAACTCGCTTCATTTATATATTTCTTAATTCTATTTTGAATATTTATATCTACTCCTTGATATATAGTAAGGTCTTTAGTACTTATTATTTTATATTTTAAATACTGGAAGTAATCATCTAAAAATATTACATCTTTTAATCTATCTAAAGAAAATTTAGGTACATACTTTTTAATGCTTTTACCACTTTTTAAAAGTTCTCTAATACTAGTCGCACTAGTAATTTTACCTTCTATTTCTTTAGAATTATAATCTGTATCTCTTTTAATAGTAATAGGGGTTATGTTATAATTGTTTTTAATAATTTCCTTTACATAACTAAGACCTAGTAAATCATTAGGTTTATCTACTGTAATACCAGATATATCTTTTAATGCTTTGGATAAACTAGTTGGGTAGTTTAATCCTTCATTAGTATATTTTTTAACTAAAGTATCATACTCTTTATTATTGATACTTATATTAGCAAGATTAACTAGAGTAGTTATATCATTAGATTCACTTCCAAATACAATAGTATCACATTTTAACTTATTTAATATTTCTATTGCTCCTTTAGCAAAATAATCCGCACTTTGAATAAACTTATATGGAAGCTCTACAACAAGATTAACTCCATAATTTAAAGCAATCTCAGTTTTTTTAAATTTATCTATTAAACTTAACTCACCGCGTTCACAAATCCATCCTGTAAGTACTAATATAATATTAGAGTTTGGATACATCTCTTTAATCTTATTTAAATGATATAAGTGTCCGTAGTGAAATGGATTATATTCACAAATTATACCTATATTCATGGAATCACCATCAATACTATAACACATTTTTCTTAAAAATGCTTGATTTTTATCAAAAATAACTATATAATTATATAGTCAAAAAGAGGTGATTAGATGAATTTTGATATAACTAGGTTAAACAATAATATAGATAAAAGCATACCTATTGATATTACATATTCATTTAACTCTGAAGAGTTAAAAGGAACTGACCTTTTAAAATTAGATAATATTAAAATTAATGGAGAACTATTTAAAAATAGTTTAGGTAATATAGAGTTAGACTGTAGTGTTGAAGGGGTTATGCAACTACCTTGTGCGGTGACACTCAAACCAGTTGATTATCCTTTTTCGCTTAATATAAGTGATGAGGTAGAAACTTTATTTAATGAAATAGGAGAAAATCAAACAAATTTTCAAAATGGGAAAATATATTAATGGAAATTCCAACACGAGTTGTAAGTGATGATGCAAAAGACATAAATATGTCTGGAGATGGATGGTCTTTTACAACCGAGGAAAAGATAAATAGTCCACTTAGTGAACTTATGGATATGATAGATGATAGTGAGGTGAAATAAATGGCAGTACCATTTAGAAAAGTTAGTAATACTAGAGGTAGAAAAAGAAGAACACATTACAAAATAAGTGAGAATGCAACAACTAAATGTCCAAAATGTGGTGCAGAAGTAAGACCACATAGAGTATGTTTAGCATGTGGAACTTATAAAGGTAAGGAAGTAGTTAAAAACGAAGAAGAGTAGTCTTCTTTTTTATTGATTTTAATTTTAATTTAATATATAATTAAAATGGAGTGATGTTATGAAGAAGTTAAAAATATTATTATTAGTTTTAATCACAGTAGTATTAACTGCTTGTTCTAGTAATAAAAAGCCATTAGATGATGAAGAGTTTAAATCTATAATGAGAGATAACGATTATTATGTAGTAAGTTCACTAAGTCAGTTTAGCGATTACAGTTATATAGATGAGGCTTATATTGCAAGAAAAACGGGTGAGGATTATCAAATAGAATTTTATGAATTAGAAGATGATTCTTATGCAATATCATTTTATAATACTAATAAAGAAATATTTGAGGCATCTAAAACTAATGATAGTATTTATACAAATGTAGATTTAAAAGATACAAATAAATATACCTTATTAACTCTGGATAGTTATAAAGTATTATCTAGAATAGAAGATACTGTGTTATATATAGATGTAGATAAGAAATATAAAGATGAGGTAAATGATATTATAAAAAAATTAGGGTATTAAAATAATAAAAAGTGTGATATAATCTAATTAACTTGAAAAAGATTAGTAGTTATTTTATTGGTAATTAGAAATTTAGTGGTAGATGAAAACTAAACAATTTAAAATAATGAAATACCATTCAAGTTCGGTAACGTGTTATAGTTTAAAGGTAATCAAGTATTATGAAGTAGGGTGGTAAAGCGGATATTTCGCCCCTATAAATATAATACTTTTTTTGTAGAAGGAGGATATTATGGAATTAAATAAATATATAGACCATACTAATTTAAAAAATACTGCAACACTCAAAGATATAGAAAATCTTTGTAATGAGGCTATAAAATATAAATTTGCAAGTGTATGTGTATACCCATACTATGTACCTTTAGTATCTAAATTACTTAAAGGTAGTAATGTTGAAGTATGTACTGTAATAGGATTTCCTAGTGGTATGACAAGCAAGGAAACTAAAGTATATGAGGCAATAGATGCAGTTGAAAAAGGTGCGACTGAAATAGATATGGTTATAAATATTGCAGCTTTAAAAAATAAAGATTACGACTATGTAAAAGAAGAAATAGAAGAGGTTAGAGATTCAATAGATGGTAAAGTTTTAAAAGTTATAATTGAGACTTGTTTACTAACTAGTGATGAAATAGTTAAGATGACTGAAATATGTAATGATACTTTTGTAAATTTCATTAAAACTTCAACTGGGTTTAGTGAATATGGAGCAAGAGTAGAAGATGTAAAACTTATATGTGAACACAAAAGCGATGTTTTAGAAATTAAGGCTAGTGGTGGGATTAGAGACTTAAAAACTATGGAAGATATGATTAGTGCTGGAGCTACTAGAATAGGGACTAGTAGTGGTGTTAGTATAATGAATGAGGAGGATAAATAATGACTTTATTTGAGGATTTAAAATGGAGAGGTCTTATAAAAGATATAAGTTCACCTCTTTTAGAGAAAAAATTAAACGAAGAAAAATTAACATTTTATATAGGAACAGACCCAACTGCAGATTCTATGCATATAGGACATTTCTCATCATTCTTAATTGCAACTAGACTTGCAAAATATGGACATAAACCAATTCTATTAATTGGAGGGGCAACAGGACTTATTGGAGACCCTAAACCATCTTTAGAGCGTCAAATGATATCAAAAGAAGAAGTTAAAAAGAATGTAGAAGGATTAACTCATCAAGCTAAAGAAATATTTGGATTCGAAGTAGTAAATAACTATGACTGGACTAAAGATATAAGTATACTTGATTTCTTAAGAGATTATGGTAAGTATATAAATGTAAACTATATGCTTGATAAAGATATCATATCTAGAAGATTAGAATCAGGTATAACTTTTTGTGAATTTGCATACACTTTACTTCAAGGAATGGATTTTGTACACTTAAATGAGACTAAAGGAGTAACTTTACAAGTAGCAGGCTCAGACCAGTGGGGTAACATTACAACAGGTATAGAACTTGCACGCAAGAAAAACGATGTAGAACTATTTGGAATGACTATGCCACTTGTAGTAGATGCAAATGGAGTAAAATTCGGTAAAACTGAAGGTAACGCACTATGGCTTGATAAAGAAAAGACTTCTAGTTATGAGTTATATCAATACTTAATTAATACGAGTGATGATATTGTAATAGATTATTTAAAGAAATTAACTTTCTTAACTCGTGAGGAGATAGAGAGCATAGAAAAAGAACATTTTGAATGTCCAGAGAAAAGACTTGCTCAAAAAACACTTGCAAAAGAGGTAATTACTTTCTTACATGGAAATGAAGAATATTTGAAAGCACTCAAAATGAGTGAGGTATTGTTTAGTGGTAATGTAAGCGACTTAACTAGCAAAGAAATAGAGATATGTTTTAAAGGGGTTCCTACATTTGAAATAGAAAGTGATATTACTCTAATAGATGCTTTAGTAAATAACAATATTGCATCATCTAGAAGAGAGGCAAGAGAGTTTATAAATGCTAATGCGATTAGTATAAATGGTAATCCTGTAAACGACGAAAACATTGTTATAAATAGTCTTGCAATAGAAGGTAGAGTTATAGTAATAAGAAGAGGTAAGAAAAAATATTTCTTAGGACTAATAAAGTAGATTCAGAGAGAGTGTATAAGTTAATTATGGAACATTAAAAAGGATTAAAGTCCTTTTTTTGTTGATTTTATGTGAAGATTATGTGAAATTTTCACATTTTTAAAAATTTTTTCAAGAAAAAAAGGAAATCGAAAAGTTTTGTAGAATGATATATATAGGAGGTGATATATATCATTTTTAGTTTAGGTTGAAAAGTTTCTATAATAAAAGAATAAAAAGGGATTAGAAGGAGGAAATATGACAGAAGAGAAGAATTTTATCTCACTAAAATTCGATTTGCTTTTTAAAAAAGTATTTGGAAGTGAGGAAGACTTAATT
>CANRBR010000016.1 GCA_947628915.1 uncultured Bacilli bacterium
TCTCATAGGTCTATCTATCATACGAGCGGCTAGTGTTGCCGCATCAGTTGGTCTACCCTCTCTTTTTATAAATCCACCTGGTATTTTACCTACTGAATATAATTTTTCTTGATATAAAACCATAAGTGGGAAAAAGTCAGATAATACATTTGCAGTTTTACTTACAACAACTGTAGATAGTACTACTGTATCTCCATATCTAACTAGTACCGCACCACTTGCTTGTTTAGCGAGTTCACCTGTTTCAACTATTAATTTTCTTCCTCTAAAATCTAATTCAAATACTTTTTTCATATTTCCTCCTTTATTAAAATTAAAGACACTAAAAATAGTGTCTACGTTTTTCTAATTATTTTCTTAATCCTAATTCTTTAACTATCTTACGATATCTAGTAACATCGTGTTCAATTAAATAATTAAGTAAGCTCTTTCTTTGACCAACTTTACGAAGTAAACCACGTTTAGAATGATTATCTTGTTTATGTTTTTTAAAGTGCTCAGTCAAAGAATTAATCTCTTCAGTTAACATTGCGATTTGTACTTCGATAGAACCTGTATCGTTTTCATCTTTTCCAAACTTTTTAATTAACTCTTTTTTCTTATCTTTTGTTAAAGCCATAATTTCCTCCTTATATATATTTGCTTATATCCTAGTAGAAAATTGGAGAATTTCTCAACCAAGAAATAAGTACATTAATAATATACACTATTTTTATTAAATATGCAAGTACTTTTTTACTTTACTTTTATTCTTTCGTTTTTCATCTCTATATGTATTGCCTGAATAACTCCTAAAGTTGTTATAAGAGATAGTGTAAAACTTCCTCCATAAGATAGAAATGGAAGTGGCACTCCAGTTAGAGGTATTATACCAAATAGTCCTCCTAAGTTTACAAGTATATGAAGGAATATATAAGTAGCTGTCCCAAGACATATATATCTATTTTGTAAACTTTTAGTCTTCATAGATAGTTTTAATATTCTATAAATAATTATAATGTATGCGAGAAATATAAGTGAACATATTAGTACTCCATTTTCTTCTGCTATAATTGCAAATACCATATCTGTATGAGGTTCTGGTATATAAGAGTACTTTTGTGTACTTTTACCAATTCCAACACCAGTAAGCCCTCCATTATTTATGGCTATAAAAGCATTACAGACTTGATATCCAGTTCCTTCGTATTTAGAACAAGGATTAAAGAAATTTTTAAGTCTAGATTCCTGTGCATCTGATAAAATATAACCTGATATACTTACTCTAACGAGTAATAGTATCGCAAGTATTGCTATACATATAAAACTAGATTTTACTTTTTCCTTTTTAGATATTGGACTAGCTATAAATAGTACTACAAATATACCAAATAATATTATTGCTGTTCCAAGGTCTTTTTGTAAGAATACTAGTATTGGAAATATTAAACCAAATCCAATAATCTCCCATATAATCATATCGTGTTTTTCTTTTACATTTTTAAGTTTTTTATAATATTTTTGAAAAAATAAAGACATGGCAAGTATAAGTGTAGGTTTTGCAAGTTCACTAGGCTGTATCTTCATAAATTTTAAATCTATCCAGTTATTTGCTCCTCTTGTAGTAACTCCTTTGAGTATTAAATATAAATTCATTCCAAATACTATAATATAAATAATAGGTAAAAGTCCACTATAATCTTTAGTTTTTATATTTATAACTATTATAAAGGCAATAAAGCTTATTGCAAGTATAACCATGTGTTTAAAGAAATAGTAAAAAAGATTAGCCTCTGCATTTACTACTGCTTCACGAGATGATGCAGTAACAATATTGAGTGTTCCGAATATTATTAATATGAGTGTTGTAAAAAATAAAACTTTATCCATATCAGAAAAAGTATTAACTGCTTTTTTTAATAATTTCATCATCTCACCTACTCTTTATATATAATAACATATAATCATAAAATTAACAAGTATGGGTATTTTTAATTAACAAAAATTTAAAAAAATAATATGATATATTGACTAGATTGGAGGGTTATATGTATTACTATGGTGGATACCAAGGATACGGCGGATATCCTTGTGGTGGATATGGAAATCAAGGCGGATACGGAAATGGAGCAGGATACGGAGCAGCTATAATATTAGTACTATTTATACTTCTTGTAATAGTTATAGGAGCAAGAGCCTTTGATGGAGGAAGATAAAAGGATTTTCTTTTATCTTTTTTTGTGCTATAATATGTGCGGAAGTGAGATTATGTTTAAAAAATTAAATATATTAGATGAAAAAGATCCACATTTAAGGAAAAAAAGCGTTGATGCTAAACTGCCTTTATCAAAAGAATACAAAGATATTATAGAAAACATTATAAAGGAATTAACATATAGTCAAATTGAAGAGTATGCAACTAAATATGACCTTAGACCTGGTATGGGACTTGCCTTCCCACAACTTGGAATAAATGAAAGAATAATAGTTATAGTTCATGAGTATGAAGAAGGTAAATTTAATAATTATGTAGTAGTTAATCCAAAAATTACTAGTTACTCTAGTGAAATGATTGCAGCAGAGGCTGGTGAGGGATGTCTTAGCGTTAATAGAGACGTGGAAGGACATATAAAAAGGTATGCAAGAGTAACAGTAGAAGGATATGATATTGATGGTAACAAAGTAAAATTTAGAGGAAGAGAAGAATTATCTATTGCATTTCAACACGAAATAGACCATTTAGAAGGAATACTATTCTATGATAGAATTGATAAAAACAAACCATTTTATACAGAAGATGAAATTAGATTAATATAGGAGGAACTATGAAAGGTGCTTTAAAATATATTATTTTATTCTTAGTCGCATGTATTTTATCTATAATAATTTATTACAATGTTTAAAAAAAGATAGCAAAACTATCTTTTTTCTATTGAACTCGCTTTAAAAAATCCAGTTATCCCAAACTCATTTCCTACTACATATGGAAACTCATTATCTAGATTAATATCGAGTATTACCCTATTCCAACCTATCGCTTTTTTATTTTTTGTATATGTCTTATTACCGATATTTGAAGAATTAGAGTACTCGCCTGTTATAGTAACACTATCCCCTACTTTATAAGTTGTATTTATACTATCATTCTTATATTCAGCAACAAGCACTATATCATCGTATACTTCTTCACTTTCATATAACTTACCATTTAAGTACCACCCAATAAACTCATAATTATCTTTAATAGGTGTAGGAATATTATCAATAGTATCTCCTTTAAGTATTTTTATAGGACTAATAGAATTACTAGACTTAGTATCAAAATTAATAGTTACATACTCTTCTTTAATCCATTTAGCAGTTAATACTGTATCGGAATCAATCTCACTATCAAAGTCAAACTTTTTACCGTCTAATTGCCATTCTTTAAATACATATCCATCTTTAGTAGGATTAGATGGTTTATTTATCTTATCGTTCTTACCGACATATTGAGTTAAAAATAACTCGCTAGTCCCTGTTTCAAATGTCACTGAATACTTATCTTTATTATATAAAAAAGAACCAATTATAGATATAGAAAATATAAAAATAAATATTAATATAACAATAAATCTCTTCTTATCCATAAACGCCTCCAACGTTTTCATTATACAATATTTATTATAAATATGTCAAATTATGAATATATTTTACTATGAAAAAATTAATATATTTAATACTATTTACACTTATTATATTTTTGGTATTGATAAATTCATATGACATAATGGACAGTATTAGATTTTCATTCTCACTATGCGTAAATAATTTATTCCCTTCTATTATACCTTTCATGCTTTTATCTAATATACTTATAAATTATGATTTCGTAACTGAACTAAGTGATATATTAGGTAATATTATGAATAAGGTATTTAAAGTAAACAAAAACTGTTCATTCGCACTTATCATGAGTATTTTATCGGGTACTCCAAGTAATAGTAAATATATTAAGGATTTATATAGTAACAATCTTATAACCTTAAAGGATGTTAAAAAATGCCTAAATTTTTGCCATTTTACTAATCCTATATTTATATTAGGGACGATTGGTTATACTTTTTTAGGTAATAAGAAATTAGGTTTAATAATATTAATATCTCACTTCATATCTAGTTTAATTATAGGTCTATTCAATAAAAAAGATAATTTTATAGATAATAAAATAAATAACAATAATTCAAAGAAGAATTTTATAAATGTCTTAAAAGATTCAATTAATAGTACAATAGATACTCTTTTGTTAATACTTGGAATAATAACTACTACTATTATAATTACATCAATTATTAGTAATTTAATACATATAAATGAAAATTATAAATTCATATATGGCCTACTTGAAATAACACAAGGATTAAAGTATCTATCTTTATCTAGTTTAAATATAAATCTTAAAACTATTATAGCAAGTTTTATAATATCTTTTGGAGGATTATCAATACATGCACAAGTATTTTCCATACTAGATAATAAAAAAATAAGGTATTTACCTTATTTAATATCTAGATTAATACACGGAATAATATCAATTATTATTACAACTATTCTATTATATATATTTATATAATCTTGAAATATGAAACTAATCAGATGAAGAAACATTTCCCTGATATACTAGATTAATTCCAAAATCTTTATCTGGATATAAATCACTTGTTATAGGTATTTTAATTACTAGTAAAGAACTATTATTGTTTTTATCTTGAATATCTATATATTCATTACTTATAGATGGTGTTGAAACATTTGCACTATCACCTAATTTATACGTATATTCTCCAAATCTTATCTCGTTGTTTGTTACAATCAATTTAGATGATGTACCATCTTTAAAACTAAAATCATAACAGAAGTTAGAATCTGCACAAGCTTGATAAGATAATAAATTATCGTTACTTATTTTAGAATTCAAAGCATTACTTAAACTTCCTTGATTTATATATAATTCCGTTTTTACATCTGTTTTAGAGTATAAACCTTTAAGTATATTAATAATACTAATTAATAATACTATTATAACTGCGCTTAAAGCAAATGTAGTTATAAGTTCAACTAAAGTAAATCCACGATTCTTCATATCATTCACCAAACCTTACAGTAGCAAACGTCGAATTTTTAAAAGATGCAACAATTCTATAGGGTTCTTGTCCTTCCTTTTTTATTTTATTTATAAAATCTGTAAAATTATTGTCATATCCTGTTATTGAAGATGGTACTTCATTTGTAGTTACAAATATTTTATCTATATTCTCTACTTCAAGTAACTTTAAACAATAATTTTTATCTTTAAATAAATTACAATCTGTTATATCTATATAACCATTTGAATCAACGTTTATATATAAGTAATCCATAAATTTATAATCTTCTTTTATGTATTCTTTAACGTCATACAGTGCATATAAACCTTCTACTGTATTGTAATCATAAGAACTTTCAAAAGAAGAACTTAATTTTGTAAACTGAATAAATAAAAATATTAAAACGCTTGCTACAAATGTTGTAACTATTAGAGTTTCCGCTAACATAAACCCTTTATTCTTTTTTTTCATAAAAATCACCAATCTATCTTGAAATTATTACAAAACTATTATATAATATTTTTAGGATAAAATCTAGTCCTAATGAATATAAAGGGTGATAATATGTTAAAAAATTTTGATTTTGAAAAGACTCCTGTAGTAGAGTTAGTAAACGAAATATTAGTAGATGCCTCTAGACGTGGAGCATCAGATATTCACTTTGATCCACAGGAAGATTATTTAAAAGTACGTATAAGAATCGATGGAGAGTTAATAGATTATACTGAAATACCAAGTACAATTGCTAAAAACTTAATAACACGTGTAAAAATAATATCTGGTATGAATATAACTGAATCTAGACTACCTCAAGATGGAGCGATAAAAGCAACACTAGAAGACATAGATTTGGATTTGCGTGTTTCTGCTGTTCCAACAAATAAAGGTGAAAAAATCGTTATACGTATTTTGGATTATTCTTTAAGTTTAGCTGGTCTTGAAAGTTTAGGATTTAGTCAAGAGAACTATAAAAAGGTCTTAAAGATGATATCTATTCCTAATGGTATAGTTTTAGTTACTGGTGCGACTGGTACAGGTAAATCTACTACTGTTTACTCAATACTACAAAGATTAAATAAGGAAAATACTAATATAATTTCTGTTGAAGACCCAATTGAAATGGATATCGAAGGTGTTAACCAAATACAAACTAATAGTGAAATCGGTTTAGACTTTGCAACAGTACTTAGATCTATATTACGTCAAGACCCTAATATAATAATGATTGGAGAAATTCGTGATACTGAAACTGCAAAAATCGCTGTTAGAGCTTCTATAACTGGTCACTTAGTATTATCAACTATACATACAAACGATTCTTTAACTACTATCGAGCGTCTACTAGATATGGATGTTGAAAGATACTTACTTGCAAGTGCTTTATCTGGAATTATTTCTCAAAAACTTGCTAGAAAATTATGTCCACATTGTAGAAAACTAAGACCAACTAACGAATACGAAAGAAATCTTATTAAAAAAGTTATAGGTAAAGAAGTAAATGAAATATATACTGCAGTTGGATGCGATGAGTGTAAAAACGGATATAGTGGACGTATTGCTATACATGAGGTATTATTAATAGATCAAAATATAAAAGACGCGATTAGTTCAAATGTAAAAAAAGAACAATTAAGACATTTAGTTTATAATAGTGATGTTATATCTTTATTACAAGATGGAGTTAATAAAGTATTAGAAGGATTAACTACTCTAGAAGAGTTATTAAAGATTATTGAATTAGACGACGATGAAAATTTACATTCTACAGGTTTGGAAAATGCAATTGAAGTAAATGAACTTACTAAAGAAGCAACAAATCAAGCAACAACTACAAAAGATAAGACAATAGATATACCTAAACCTTTAGAAAAAGAAAACGATTCAATCGTTGATGAAATATTGTCAGATGCTGCTGTTGAAACTGAACCAAATGTAACTGAAGAAAAAATTGATATACCTAAACCTTTAGAAAAACCTAAGACTTCTCTATTTGGTACAAAAAAGAATATATTTAAATAAGTCATTAGACTTATTTTTTTAACAAAAGGTTCTGTTTTACTTTATGACTGATAGACGATAAAAACAGGTTATTTAAACAATATTAAACAATATTAAACACAATTGAGATTTCATATAATTTCAAATTTATGTCTAATATTTCTTTATCAGTCATAATGTTTAACACAACTTAACAAAAAAAAAATTGACATTAAGTCAATTTATAAATTATTTCTGAATTCTTTAAGAGCATTTAGAAATTCCTCTTGCCTTTTAATCTCTTCAGTTAATGCGTTATAATCTCTTGTATTCATTATATCTAGTATATTTTCAGTTCTTTTAACTGTAGGATATTCTAACTTTTCTTCCATAACTCCATATACAGGAGATATAAACTCGCTATTTTTAAATTTCTTAGGCTCTTCTTTAACAGAAGAACTTGTTATATTGTTAATAGCATCCTTAACCATTTGAGGTGTTACAACAGGTTGCTCATTTATACTTTCTATAGGTTCGATATTATCTTGAACATTTAAATTTTCAACAAAATTAATATTAGTCTCTTCATCGTCTACTACTTCTATTTTACCAGATTTAACACTGTCTACTAATTCCTGATAACTTATAATTGCTTTCTCTTCTTGTTCTTCTTCAAATTTCTTAACTACATCTTCAGGTTTTAAATCTATTTCTTCCTGCATTTTCTGTAATATATTTTCAAGTTCATTAGATTTTGGAGTCTCTTCTACTTTTTCTAATTCTTCTTCTACTTTCTCCGCCTCTATAAACTCATCTTTTATTTTTTTTCTATTTTTTTGATTAGAAGCAATTATTAGTAAAATAGTAGTTATAATAACTAATACAATTATTATTGATAAATATAAATATATATTTGAAGTTAATAAATTAATAAATTCAGTCATTATAATCACTCCATTATGTTTTAGGCATATTATTACCTCAATAAATATTCTATCACAACTGTAACTTTTTTTCAAAGCATTTCATACAATATTATTTGTTTTATGACAATTATTTAAATTATATTAAATAAACTCTTTATTTTAAACATTTCTTTATTTACATTCCTTTACACTACTGGACAATAACATTTTTTATTTTACCTTTATCTATTAAACGCTGCGCATTGTCTTTACTGATAACACCTTTATCAATCATAGAATTAAGTGCTTTTTGATTAAATTCATCTACATTATTTGTAGTTTCATACTCTTCTTTTAATTCTATTATTTCATTAAATACTTCAAGTGTTTTATCACATACATTATTAAGTATTGGTGTTTTTTCAAGTATCGTACTTGCAACTTTACTATCCTTTACTATATTTATATTAAACATTGGTAGTCTAAGAATGTAAAGTATAATAAATATATATATAACATATTGTATAACACCTAGCATAGCTCCTAATATCTTAGAAGGTATTCCGAGTATTATTGTTGCAGTTAATATCTTTTCAAATATCTTAGTTATAGAAAGTAATAACTTAAATATTACAGTAAGTACAAAAAATACTATAAAAAATGATATTACTTCATATACTAATATATTAAGTACAGTTACATCTTTAAATATACCTCCAAAGTTAAAAAATGGTAAATTATTATATAAAAATACACTTATAGGATTCTTTAGTATAAAAGATAATACTAATATTACAAATATACCTACTAAAGATACTAATTCTCTAGTAAAGCCCCTCTTAAATCCAAGTAAAGCCCCAAAAGCAAGTAAAATTAAAATTACTATATCTACTATATTCATTCTATCACCACTTTAATTATATTATAAAAATAGATAAAAATAAAGTAATTTATCTAATTTTGTGATAAAATGTTTATAGGTGATTAGATGCAAAAGAATAAAAATAGTGTGATAAGTTTTGTTGTAAGTGATAAAACACAAGAGATGATGAGTGAAGAGCTTTCATGGTGTATGAGAGATAAAACACCTGCATATGCCAAATGGCAAGCAAAAGATGGAGATACAGTTATTACTCTATATGAATCAGGTAAAGTGGTATTTCAAGGTAAAGATGCAGACCTCTCTAGTGATTTTTGGATTACAACTGAAAAGATTAATAGTGGTAAAGTGAGTGTTAAAAACAGTTCTACTGATAAAAAAAGTAAAACTGATTCATATGTAAATCCTAAAATTTATTACAGTTCATCAATAGGTTCTGATGAGGTTGGAACTGGAGATTATTTTGGACCAATAGTAGTAACTGCCACGTATGTTCCAAAGGATAAAATAAGTTTTTTAGAAGAAATAGGAGTTAAAGACTCAAAAAAGTTAACTGATGATGATATATTAAAAATAGTTCCTAAATTTATTAAAGAAATAAAATATGAATCTATTATACTTTCCAACAAAGAATATAATGACTTCTACTCTACTGATATAAACATGAATAAAATTAAAGCTATATTACACAACAAAGTGTTATTTAAATTAAGTAGTTTAGTTAAAGACTACGAATATATTATCGTAGACCAGTTTGCAGAAAAATATGTTTACTTTAATTATTTAAAGAACACTCCTAATGTAGTTAGAAATATAACTTTCTTTACTAAGGGTGAAGATAAGCATCTATCAGTTGCTTGTGCTTCATTAATTAGTAGATATATTTTTATCAAAGAATTCGATAAACTTTCTAAAGAATTAAACATGGAACTTCCTAAAGGGGCTGGAACAAATGTAGATGATACTGCAAAAAAAATAGTAGATAAATACGGGTTTGAAAAATTAAAAGAAATAGCAAAATTAAACTTTAAAAATACAGAAAAGATAAAAAAGTAATTCCTTTTTTATCTTAATTTTTTGCGTATTTCTTCATCAACATTTTCAGAATAAAATTTATCTATAATCTCTTCACTTACCTGTTTTTCACAAGTAGAATAAAATAAATAATTTTCAACAATAGTCTTCAAAAAGTCTATATCACTTAAAGACAAGTTTATAAGATCTTCTATAGTATTAAATCTTATAATCTCTAAATATAAATTGTCTTCTTTATATAAATGATCTCTACCCAAATTATCTTTAGAAAATATTGTCCATTTATAATAAACTTTTATAAACTCTAAAATAAATTTTTTATACTCTTCATAGTTCTCTTTTTTATAACTAACAAGTTTATTGACAATAAAATCTAATAAACTTGAATCTTTAAAATCAGTATAATATTCTTTAAAAGAATTTAAATCGTAATTAAACATGTATGTTAATTTATCTAGTATATGAGAATTAGATATATTAATTAAAGTTTTATCCTGATCACATGAACTAAGTGTATCTAAAATCATCATTTTTTGTGTTCTTTTCAATGAATTAAATTTTTTAGAACAATTAATTAATTCAATTAAAAAGTCTTCATCCTTATAACACATATCTAATAAGTAATCTATTGAATTGTTAAAATCTTCTAAAAAATCAAAGTTTTTATCAATAAGTCCTTTATAATAATTTATTTTATAATAATCACTTAGAAGTAATCTAAAAAAATATTCTTTTGAATTATAATCGAGTTGTTCTATGTTTAAGAGTGTTAACTCTAATGAATTTTTATTTATAATTTTATTTCGCATTTCATCATTTATAGAACTATACATAAAACCACCTAATTATTATTTTATTACAAAAAGTATATAATATCAATATATTTAAAAGGATTAAGTTTATCTTAACCCTTTTATTCTACAACTACCCATGCATCAGCAATAGGTCTTGTCTGATGAGATAAAGTACTATCTATTGGATCATTTATAGCACAATAAGTCTTATCATCGTAATCTTTACATGGAGCATTGTACTTACTTTGAGCAATTTCTTTTGGCATAACCATTACACTTGATGTACCTCCATCTAGATTTGCAGCATTTATTGCTCCATAGTTTTGCATAATTTCAGTTAAATCAACCATATCAGCGCCTTTAGTTCTAATAGAATTAGAATCAATTACAAGAAGTAATACTATTCCATCTTCTCTTTGTCCTATCGCACTTCTTGCGGCATATCCCCATCCACCATTACCTTTTATAAATGATGGTTTTCCGTTAACTATTAAGAATGGTCCCCAACTAATCGCATCTCTTACTCCCATATCAAGAGCTTGCTTTGCAGTAGTATTTTTAAGAAGTACAAGTACATCGTCATTAGTAAATCCTATAATACCGCCACCTTGATTACCCATTCCATATTCTCCGTTAGTAATAAGTTTACCATCACTAATGGTTATTCCAGTTGGAGTACCACCAGTACTACTATTTCCAGGGTCAGAGAAACCTCCACCATTTATAGCTAGTAATGCATTGTTATCAGATGCCATTCTAGTAACATATTGTCCATATGTACCTAGTCTTTTTGTTACAGCAAGTTTTACTTTAGATGGATCATATATTGCTGCTAAGTAACCTTTGCACCCGTTGACACTTAGTTCAATTATTTTATATGGAGTACCCTCTTTGACATCTAGAATTTGTTTTTCATATTCGTTTTTATATTCTTTAGGTTTTTCCTTATTAACTAAATTTGGATCAGTTGATTCTCCACTTTCCTCTACATAATTATTATTTAAAACATCATTTATTGTATCATCGTTATAGAACCATTTACACAAATACTGATGATTCATAGTCTGCATGGCTGTTGTAATTAACCAATCCCTAAATTTAGAACTTGGACCGTATAGTAAAGTTACAAAGAATATACATCCTATTATATATATACTCATAAATATACTTAAAAATACTTTAATCCATTTCTTTAATCTTCTCTTATTTGCGTCTCTATTTTTTAAAAATACATTAATACCATATATAAGTGAAACTATTAATAATATAGATATTATAGATATGACTATAAAAAATGGAAATCTTATCAAATAATTAGAATTACACCCTATTATAAATAATACCTGTATACCTGGTAAAAATAACAAACTGAGAAGAATCAATCTAAAACCTAGTTTCTTCTTTTTTACATCCATTGTATCACACTCCAAAATCTACTTTTTTTCTTCTAATAATTTTTTATACTCATCTTCAAGTATATATATCTCTTTACTACTCATAAAAAGTATTACTGCATTATCGTATTCTAATAATTTTTCAGCCATTCCCTGTTCTATATAATCTCCATTATCTAGTAAATCTATTATAGTATAAGCACTAGTATTTGGATAATCTTCCTTCTTTTCTCTATCGTAGTTTATATCCATTACATATGCTTTATCTGCAAGGTTTAAAGCACTCGCAAATTCTTCTTTAAACTCCTCTACTCTTGAAAATGTATGAGGTTTAAATATAGCGATTATTTTTTTATCAGGATACTTTTGTCTAGCTGCTTTAATAGTTACTTTTACTTCTGTTGGATGATGAGCATAATCATCTATTATTACATTATTACCAATAAATGTCTCTTTAAATCTTCTTAAAGCTCCTTCAAATGTCTTAAGTGATTTAGCAACCTCTTTTGCATCTAGTCTTTCATAATGACATATAGCAATAACAGCTAAAGCGTTTAGTAACATATGCTTACCATATAAAGGTAAATCAAAATGTCCATAGTATTCATCTTCTATAAATACATCGAAACTAGTTCCATCACTTCTATATTCTACTTCCCTAGCCTTTATATCATTATCATCATTTAGTCCATAATAATATATTTGAGGATTAACCTCAAGTGAATGAGTATATTGATCGTCCCCGCATGCTATTACCATTTTTTTAGCTTTATTAGCAAATTCTTCATAAGCAAGTACCATATCATCCATACTCTTATAATAATCTGTGTGGTCTAACTCTATATTAGTTATAACTACATACTCAGGGTCATACGCTAAGAAATGTCTTCTATATTCACAAGATTCAAGTATAAATCTATTAGAGTTTTTATCTCCATGACCTATTCCATCACCTATTATATAACTACATCCTCCCATATCAGACATTATATGACTAAGCATAGAAGTTGTCGTAGTCTTACCATGACAACCTGATATACATATGGTATCAAATTTTTTAGTTAGTTTACCTAACATTTCTTCATACTCATATATTTTTAAATTCATCTGTTTAGCCTTAAGTAATTCAGGGTGTTCATCAAGTCTAAGTGCGGGAGAATATATAACTATAGTCTCACTATCCATCTCATCGTTAGGTTCGCTATATATTTTAATTCCTCGCTCTATTAGTTTATCTTCTGTGAATCTGTGTTCTTTAGCATCATCATACCCAACTACTTCATAACCTAAATCGTTTAATAATAGCGCTAAAGCACTCATTCCAGCCCCTTTTATTCCGGCCATGTAATATTTCATAAGTCCTCCTTATAATAAATCTATTAAAAATGGTCCAAGTACGATAAGTAATATTAAAGGTACTATAAATACTACTGATATAATACTTACCTTATTTGGAATTTTATTGATAGTAGCTTTTAAATCCATAAGTTCTTTTTCTCTTAAATACTCTACTTGATTATTCATAGTATCTATTATACTATTTCCAAATATGTTAGTCTCAAGCATATTTAAAATTATATTATTTATTGTATCAGATGGTATTCTCTTTTTCAAGCCTATAAGTGCTTCTTTTAAAGATTTACCAAATCTCATCTCTAATAAACTCTTCTTAAATTCACTAGATAAATCATTATCTACATTTGAACATGTTATCTCTAGTGAATTTTCTAAGTTTTTACCTGTTTCTAGAGTAAGAGTTAATATTTCAAAGAAGTATAAAGCGTCACTATCTAGTTTTTTAATTCTTTTATTTATTTCATTTGTTATTAATACATAGTAGAATAAATTATAATAAATAATCAATATAAATGGAATTAATATATAGTTATAAGATGATAAAATTAGTATTAAAGCAAGTATTAAAGTAGTAATAATGCGTGTAGTTAAAAACTCTACAGCATTAAATTTTAACTTTCTATCACTACCTAGCATATTAATTTTATTTTCTATATTTTCTATATCCTTAGCTCTATAGATTTTTTTTATTATTCCATTCATTTTATACCCCTTACCTTTAATACTTTTCTTACTACTACAATATATGTTATGTATATCAATACCATTATTACTAATAATATTATTCCAAATGCATTTGTAAATAATGGTTTAAAATAATCTTTATTTAACATACTTATAAATACTACAAATACTATAGGTACAATTATTAATACATACATAATTAACTTAGAACTACTTGTTAAAGCCTTTAATTCTTGTTCTAGTTTTCTTCTTGCAAATAAATTCTTTTCGATAGAATTAAATACTTTTATTATATTGCCGCCCGTTTTATTTAGTACTGATAAACTACTTGATAGATATACTGCCTCTTTAGTATTAACTCTTTTAGCAAATCTTTTAAATGCTACTTCTATATCTAATCCTAAAGATATCTCAATTCTAACTCTTTCAAACTCTTTAGCAATAGGACCATTTAATTCATGTGAGACAAGTTCTACTGCTTGTGTTATACTCATACCTGCTTTAAAAGCATTATTCATAACACTTATAGCCTCGAATAAATCCTTTTCAAGTTTTTTTCTATATTTAATATATTTATAGTAATAAATTATATCTAAAGTATAAAATCCTACTATAAATGATAAAATTATTTCTAAGGATGATATAATCTCACTACCCAAAAGTTTTACTAAAGCACCCAGTAGTATAAATAATACTCCAACTACTATTTTTTTAGCCATTAACTCCATAGTACTACCCTGTTTAAATGCCTGGACATACTTTTCATATCTCTTAGCCCTTTTACTTAAAAATACAGATTTAGATAATATTTTAGACATATTATTTATAAAATCCATGTATTCGTTATATAAGTTATCGAATAAAGATATAGATTTATTCTTAGATGAATTAATAGTATACTTAGAAAATCTTTTCTCTAGTTTTATACTTCTTATATATTTATTTAAAAATACTATAATAAGTACAAGTATTACTACTAAACCTACTTGTCCTACTCTAATTAAATTAGTATTATTTGAACTAACAGTTACATAGATAGTCTCATTTGCAGTATTTCCTGCTTTATCAGAGACACTGTATGTTATTCTTTTAACTCCTTCACTTTTAAAATCTAGAGATTCTATATTAGATGTTATATTAAAAGTTAAATCCCCATCTACAATATCACTAGCAGTAATATCTATATTTAATTTATCACCACTTTTTATCTTATAAACGTTTTCACTAACGTTTATTATAGGTGCCTCTTTATCTATTTTATACTCAGAACTAGTTATAGTTTCACTATTGTTATAATAGTTATTAACTACTTCAATTTTATATGTTCCAGTATCTGTCAGTTTGATATCAACTGGATTATATAATATTTCACTTTCATATATTACATCGTTATTCTTTATTATTTTATATGAATAACTATTTACTAAAGATGGAGGAGCATAGTTTACTACTACATCTTCATTAGTAATATCTAAATAATTAGTTGTAAACCCCTCCATATTTCACCTCTATTCAAATATATCATCTAAGTTATTAATACCACGTGATTTTAATCTATCATAAGTTTTAGAATTGACTTTATTAAGTACAAACTCTCCTAAAACCTCTCCATCTTCTTTTAAACCAGTTTGTTTAAAAGCAAATATTTCATTTAATTTAATCTCATCATTATCAAAACCAACTACTTCGCAAATGCTAGTTATCTTTCTTTTACCATCTGTTAGTCTTGATATATTTATTACTATATCAATTGCATTTTCTATATATTCTCTTATTGCTTTTATCGGTATTTCAACTGCCATAAGTACCATAGTCTCAAGTCTATTTAGAGCATCTTTTGGACTATTTGCATGAAGAGTTGTCATACTACCTTCATGACCTGTATTCATAGCCTGCATCATATCGAAAGCCTCTTTACCACGAACCTCACCAACTATAATTCTATCTGGTCTCATACGAAGTGAGTTTCTAACTAAATCTCTTATAGTTACTTCCCCACTACCTTCATAGTTAGTCCTTCTTGTTTCAAGTGAGATTACGTGCTCTTGCTCCAACCTAAGTTCTGCTGCATCTTCTATAGTTATAATACGCTCATTATCTCCTATAAAAGATGACATTACATTGAGGAGCGTTGTTTTACCACTTCCGGTACCTCCACATACGATTATGTTCATCTTACTTTTAACACACGCTTCTATAAATCTTGCCATATATGGAGTCATAGTACCATTCCTTAAGAAATCTTCGATACCCTCTAACTCTTTTCTAAACTTACGAATAGTTAGTACAGGTCCATTTAAACTAAGTGGTGGGATAATCGCATTAAGTCTTGAACCATCATTTAATCTTGCATCTACCATAGGATTTGACGCGTCTATAGTTCTTCCTATTGGTTGAATTAGTCTTTGTATTGTTCTTATTATATGGTCATTATTTATAAAAGAAACGCTATCGTCTTTAATCAATTTACCATCTAGTTCTATATATATTTCATTTGTACCATTTACCATTATCTCTGTAATACTTGGGTCATCTAATAACTCTGTAATAGGCCCATTACCATTAATCTCATTATCTATCAAGTTATTTATATAACTTCTTTCAACTAGACTTAAATCATAACCTTCTAGGGATGCATCTATTTCTTTTTTTATTAAACTAGATTTATTTATTTCATTTAAAGAATGATTATCTATTAAATTTTGTATTATTTTATTTCTTAGTTCATCTAGTAATTTCTTATTAGAAAAAGTTTCATAATCAGGTATATCTTTTAATATTTTTTCTTCTTTTACATCAAACTCTTCTATAAAAGACTTAGCCATTATTCCACCTTGCTTCCTTTAAGTATATCATTTGCAATCATTTCATATATTTTAACTGCATCTTTATATTTTTTATATATGTTATCTTCTAAAAGTAGTATCTTCCCACCTATTATATATTTATCTATATTTTTAATATAAAAATTAGATGGAATTATATAGTTAACATTTTTGTTTATTATATTTTTTATATCGTATTTATTATAATAATTTTTATCTTTAGTATTAGATTCATTAAGTATTATTTTATAGTTTGTCTTATTCATATTAGTTAGAATCGATACCATTGTTTTCATATTTTTTAAATTCATAGAATCGTTATTTATTAAATATAATATTTGGTCACTAAAATCTAGTGAGAATAAATTTATATCGGTTAATATATGATTAGTATCTATCAAAATTATATCAAATTTCATACTTGCTTTATATAAAATTAAGTTTAGTACTTTGCTTTCAATCTTACGCGCGAATCTTGGGTCTTTTGGAGCAGGCAATATTTTGATATTATCGTTGAAACTTGTTACATAATCGTCTAAATTAGTAAATTTATTATTGTTTAAATCCTCATATAAATTATATATATCGTTGTTATAATTTATATTTAATATACTTGCTATATCTCCAGAGTATAAGTCTAAATCTATTACAAGTACTCTTTTACCCATTTTAGAATAAATACCTGCTAGATTAAGTGTAGTAGTAGTTTTTCCTACTCCACCTTTTACTGATGTTACTGTTATTACTTTTGCTTTATTTAAAGCCATACTATCACCCTTTTATAATCTTATTATTTTTATAAGTATAAGTTATACTTATTTTACTGTCGTATAATATATCAAATATTCCATCGTACTCTTTTTCTACTGTTAATTTCATATTTTCTTTATCTAAATTTATATTTATATCAGATAGATTGCTATTTAATAGATTATTAACTTTAGTATCTATATTATCTTCATCGATATTATCTACATAATACTTTAAAACATCTTTAGTATTATTATCTACTTTTCTTTTTTCAATAGAAAAAAGTCCTAAATCTATTACAAGTGCGAGTACAAATAAAATAATTGGAAGAATAATTACAAATACTACAAGTGTCTGACCTTTGTTATTCACTATAAATACTCTTTTCTGTTGATACTTTATAAGTTTTACCAGTTATTATACTTATAAGTGGGGATGTAACATTTACATCTTTATTTAAAGTAATTATAAGTAAATCATTATCTTTTTTATAATTAATACTTATATTTTTATCACTAGCATACTCATTTATTTCATCATATTTTTCTTCTATATATAGATTAGATATAGTATCTATATCGTTTTCTAAAGAATATTTTTTAGATATTATATTACCAAAATCTACAATAGATATTATAATTAATAAAAGTATTGGTAATATAATAATAAATTCTACTAGTGCTTGTCCTTTATTATTCTTCATAGCCTCACACTCTATTCTATATAATTATACCAAAATAATAAAAAAAAAGATATAGTTTTATATATCTTTTTAAGCTAATTGTATTTAAATAATTTAATTATAACTTCATACATAGGTTATTGAGGAATGATTTT
Organism: uncultured Bacilli bacterium; assembly: GCA_947628915.1. Taxonomy (GTDB): domain Bacteria; phylum Bacillota_I; class Bacilli_A; order RF39; family UBA660; genus UMGS1613. The sequence continues at coordinate 18,543 of CANRBR010000016.1, forward strand.
TACCTAATGTCCATTTACTTTCTGTTACTTTTGTTGTTTTTAAATTTGTACAGTTACCAAACATAAGATAACTACTATTGATTGATAACTGTGTATCAAAACTTGTTAAATCTAATTCTGTTAAATTACTACAATCTCTAAACATCATCCACATACTTTCTACTAGG
>CANRBR010000017.1 GCA_947628915.1 uncultured Bacilli bacterium
TCCCCCCCCCCTGTCAATACTTTTTTGCAATTTTTTGAATTTTTTGTAAAATTTTTATTTAACTTCCCGTTTTTATTTTAACGGGATTTTAAATAAATACAAGGGAGAGTTTACGAGTTCATCTTGACCTTTTTGTTTATTTCTATTTTTATAATATCGTTCATAATATACTACATGAGACATTATCTCTAAATTTGACATTTTGATTTTCTTAAAATATTACTTTTTATAGCTTAAATCTATCTTTTCTTCTTTTTATAACAATTAATATACTACATACTAATATAATTGCTATAAAGAAATAATAATAGTAATTTATGTAAATATTTACAATATCATCTATCCAGTTTTCACTATATTCTATAGGTGTTTCTACTTGTTTATCTTCTTCTTTTTTACTTTTATATTCGTTTACTAATGCTACAAACTTATCATACTGATAATTGTTTTTTACCCATTTTTGGCACAAACTAAAATTTGGTATGTCCGAACAAAGTTCATCGTTATAATAATTATTGTATTCTGGAAACTTATAATATCTAGAACCTATAGAAATACCTTTACACGCATCTATATTAGAATAAAATTTATAGGTACCAGAATAATTATAATTTCTTATTATGAGTTCTCCATTATTAGAATCACTATAATAATAGTTTTTACCTGTTATAGTATCATAAAAATACATATCATTTGTCAAATTATTTAAAGTGACATCAAAATATACAACTCCATTATTTTCATGATAAGTATAAGATATATTAACATTACTAACTAATGACTTTAATCTAGATACCGTAGAATATTCACATCCACCATAGGTAAGTGCGAAAGAACTTGACATACCTAAGAAAAACATAATTAATAATATAATAATTTTTTTCATCATGTTCCTCCTACTTTAAAATATACTCATATCTATAATCTCTTATATTGAATACTAACTTTATTTCTTCTGCATTTTTTATAATAGAATCAATACCGATATATTCTATATTACTCTCACTTGTTTTTTTACTTTTTATCTGTTCAAAACCTGTACTCTGTGTGTTCCAAGTATCTCCTATTTTATAATATATTGTTCCAAACTTATCTAATAAATCGTAAAAACTATTACTGTTTACTGAACTATTATTAGAATATTTTATATTTAAAGTTAATATATATTTATCGAAATTAGTGTTTATTGTTGGTCTTAAATACTCTTTTGAATCTAAACAATCGTTTTCTTTAATACAATATTTATAATTTATAAGTACATACTCATCTATACTATAATTATCTATTTTAAATTTTATATCGCCTAGACTATTTTCTAAAGACATTTCTTCAGATATATTTTTAGTTATAGTCTCAGAACTCTTCTCTATATTTATAGGATTTAATTTTATATCAATATCATAGTCTAACGCATCATAAGATAAATACATAGATGTATTTATATATTTATTTGGCATTTCATAAACTAATAAGTAATCAGTTAAATCAGTACTAAGAACAGATTCATCATAAACAATACCCAAATCTAATAAATCTGAAGAGTACTTAGTTGTAGGTTTTAACTTCGCATCACCTATATTTAAACTAAAATTATCTAAATGTAGAAATTGTCCATCTATATTAGAACTCAATTTAAGTGAAAGTACAACTAATGAGTTATTTTCATCTGTTATAGTATTACCTTGATAGTTTTTATTTAAAATAGTTGAATAATCCACTTGTATATTATAACTAGACATGCTATATAATACACCCTCAACTTTATTATCCTTTTTATTATTTAAGATTTGGAGTGTTACTAAAACTATAATTACTAATATAACGCTTATAGCAATTATATTTATTATAAATTTATTTTCTAGATAACTGTATTTTAAATTTCTAAACTTTTCTTTTCTTTTTCTTTTAGACTCATCAAAATCTATATTTACATTTAACTCAAACTCTTCTTTATCACTTTCACTTATTTCAAATTTAGATAAATCTGAATCAAAATTAAACTTTTTAACATTTATTCCAATTCCACGCACTAAAAATATTATTAAAAGTAGACCTTGTATCATAATATTTATAAGTACTAAATCATGTATAAGTTTTACAGAATTTATAGATACTATAGATTTTTCTAATACTCCTAAGAAATTAATAGTATAAATACTTATTATTATTATAAATATAGAAGAGAATATAGTAAAGAAATAAAATGTAATAGGTTTTTTCTTTCTAAACATTATACCCAATATAATCATTGAAAGTACTACTACAATTATTGGTATTATATACATTAAACTATTTGCATACTTAGAAACTATTTCTTGACCGACTACACTTTGTGTAGAATGAAGATAGTCGTTTAAAAATATTAATATTTTATTATTTAAAGAAATACAATACAATATTAAAAGCGCTATTAAAAAGTGTAGTGGCTTAAATATCTTAATAAAAAATGCATAAGGCTTTTTTAGTATCATAGTTAATCCCTCTATTCTATATAATTATACAATAAAGATTTTAAAAAATAAAGATGTGTATCTTTATTTTCTTTTAGTACTGTTATTTATTACTAGTACTTTTCTATCGTTATATCCTGTAACATTTCTTGTAGTTAGTTTTGTTAAATAATCACTTATACAAGTGTTTCCATCATTTGTACAAGTTAAACCGTAATCATCATAATTATAATTAACAGTTTCACTTTTTATCTTCTTTATGTCTGATGGAGTTAAAGTTATTACATACTTAGGTTCTACTTTTGTATTAGTCGTATTAGACTTGATATATCCAAAACTATTTGGAGTATTATCAAATACTATAGATGCATATAAATCTTTTTTAGTTTGTGTATATTCAAGTATTATATTAAGATCTAGTTCATCTATTACATTATCTTTATTTATATCGTATTTTGAATTTAAAGTAGAAACATTATCTTTTAAATAATTGTAATCGTTTATATCTAAATCTCCATCACCATCTGTATCTAAACTTTGTATTCTCCAGTTTGAACCCATCTGTCTTGTACTACCACTTTTACCTGGAAAAGGATTATTTGATTCTACACTTCTATATTCCAAATTCAAATTGTTTTTATTATCCTTATCAGTAATAAGTTCTGAAGTAGGAGTATATACACAAGAATTGGTGTAGCTAGAAATGGATAGTTTAGCGCTGTTATCTGATTTAAAACTAATCTTAAAAGGAATATTTGTTTTATTTTTAGTCGTAAGATTACTTATAAATCCATATCCTAAGAATTTACAATCACTACACGCACTATAACTTATCTTTCCACTTCCATTTTTAGCCCAAACAGGAATAGAATAGTAATCTATGGTTTTATATCCTTCAAATAGTCCTGTATTATTATTGTATAATAGGCTAAATGATGTATCTTCTAGTGCTGAAGGTTTTACTAAAGCCCCATTCTTTAAGACTAATAATTCTAAATTATTAAATTCTATTTTATCTATGTAATTTTTATAATCTTTAGTTTGTGAAAAACTAGAATCAGTTGAATAACACCTTACACTTAAAGTACCATTTGCAATAACCGCACTATTTAAATCTGAACTTTTTATAAACATCTGTCCTGATTTAGAAGTAAATGAACTTTTATTTAATTTATTAGTTAAATTAAATGTAGTTAAGCAATATACCTTTTTACCATTGTTATCGAACTCTTCGTTATAGCACGATAAATTATTAGCGCTAAAATTTACATTACCAGAACTACCTGATAGACAAGAACCTGAATTTGAATAATTACAAGTTACATTAGAGCACGCTTTAGATGCATTCGTTGTATTAGTAAAATCTAAAAGTCCTCTAAAGCCATATTTTTTGTATAGATTTATTCTCTCTAGACGGTCATTTTTATATTGTTCAAATTCACTAATACATGTTTTTTCATTATTTACTTCTATTGTCTTATTACCAGTTATAGACACTTTTAAAGTATTTCCACTTACAGATTGACAACCGCTACATGAAACCTTGCTACTATCGTATCCAGTTGGTACACTTTCTGTAACTGTATAAGTTCCTTTAGGAATATTTGATATTGTACAAGTACCATTTATATTAGTTGTACAAGAATAAGTTATTCCATTTCCAGTAAGAGTGAATTTAACCCCATTTATATTACCTTTAGTACTCTTATTCTTTTTATTAATTGTCAAAGAATACTTAGGTTCAGCTGGTTTATAATTCAAACTAGAAACATCGTACTCAAAAAATCCACATCCTTTAAAGTCATTATCTTTATTACATGTTTTGTTTGGATTATTTATTTGAAAATTTTTAGACATGGTTCTAAATACATTTTGGAAAGTATAGCCTTTATATCCATTATAAGTATTGTCGTTTGCCGCACATTTATTACCTGATGAACCACTATATGAAACATTCATTTTCATCATTGCAGTAGAAGTACCAAAATATCCTACATTAGCACATCTTACATAAGTTGCAGGTTCAACAACAATCTTGTCGCTGTTGTTAAAGTTTGTTTCATCATAACCCATTAATTTTAATATGCCTTTAAGATTACTATAACCATTATTCTTTAGATGATTATTTAAATAAGTACCACTAGAATTTGCATCCAAAAGGAAACTTGAACTCAAGTTACTTCCAACTATACATGATTTAAAAATCACATTTTGCTCTCCTGATGTACAAGATGCATTCACACTAGATACTGTACCATAATTATATCCGCTGTTTTTACACACTCTTGCAGTAACATTCCCCATACATTCTTTAGAATTATTAGCTAGTGAAAACCAATCATCTTTAATTACAGAACCGTTTCTTCTAACAGTAATTCTTATCGCATTTAAACTTGGATATGGCCATTGTGTTGCCTCAGAATAATTAGATGACCCTGTATAAGAATTACCTGGATTATTTTTATCGTAAATATCGTATGCTTTAACATTTAAAACAAATACGCAAAAAGTGAAAATGACTAATAAATTTCTAAATATGTTTTTTTTCAATTTAACTCTCTCCTTATTCTAACTAATTTTATTATACAACAAAATTCTTTAAAAACATATATTTTCTTGTATATTTTTTAAAAATCCATTATAATTATTATGGAGTTGACACTTATGAAGTATGAGATAAACATAAATGAATTTCAAGGACCACTTGATTTATTACTTCATTTAATTAAACAATCAAATATTAGCATATATGATATAAGTATAGATGAAATAACTAAACAGTATCTATCTTATATAAGTAAAATGGAAGAGTTAAATTTAGATATCGCAAGTGAATATTTAGTAATGGCTGCAGAGTTAATAGAAATGAAATCATCTTCATTACTTCCAAAAAAGGTAGAAGACGAGGATGAATTAGAAGAGGACCCAAAAGAAAGACTAATAAATAGACTCTTAGAATACGAAAAATATAAAAATATGACTAGTACATTTAAAGAACTAGAAGATTTTAGAAAAGAAGTATATACAAAAGAACCAGATAATTTATTAGAGTTTAAAGAAAATGAAGAAATAGATTATGGAGTTAATCTAAATGATTTAATAGAAGCATTTTCAAAATTCATGGAACAAAAAGAGTTAGAAAAACCATTAAATACTAAAATAACTAACAAGGAATATAGTGTGAATATTAGAAGCAAGGAAATAAGAAATATTTTAAAGAAAAGAAAAAAAGTAAACTTTATAGATTTGTTCGATGTAATAACAAAAGAATACATAGTAATAACTTTTTTATCTATCCTTGCAATGTCTAGAAATCAAGAAATCGAAATCGAGCAAGAAAACAATTTTAATGATATTATAATAAAAGAAAAAGGTGTAGTTTAATGAAAGCAATTATAGAAGGATTACTGTTCTTAAGTGGCGAAGATGGAATGACACTTGAGGATTTAGCCAAAATATTAGAAAAAAGTGAAGATGAAGTAAAATCATCTATCAAAGAATTATATGAGGATTATAAAGATGAAAATAGAGGTATACAAATAGAATACCTTGGAAATCATTATAAATTAACTACTAAAAAGGAACACAAAGAATATTATAAGAAAATGCTTTTAGATGAAGAAAATTCAACTCTCAGTGAATCTGCTCTTGAGACACTTGCTATTATTGCATACAACGCACCAATAACGAGAGTTGATGTAGATAACATAAGAGGAGTAAATTCGAGTTATGTCGTTAGAAAATTGTTACTTAAAGGTCTAATTGAAGAAGTAGGTAGGTCAGATGCCCCTGGTAGACCTAGACTTTATAATGTAACTGCTAGATTTCTCGATTACTTTGGACTTGGAAGTTTAGATGAACTTCCTGTATTAAAACAAGAAGAACAAATTGATAATGAAACTTATTTGTTCGAATCTAAATATAAAGAAGATGTTGATTAAAAAAGTTCTAGAATTTTCTAGAACTTTTTATCTAACAATTAATTTATTCCTTATTTTAAAGGCGTTTTCTACCTTTCCAGTTTGAGTATTATAGTATTCTAGTGTTCCAGTTTTTAAACCATCTACAAATCTACTATGACACTCATTACCTTCACCTTCACAATATAGTGTATAATCATCGTATTGTGTCTCTAAGTTATAATTCTTTATTGCCTGTATATCATCTGGAGTTAATACTATTTTATATTTCGGTTCTTCGCCATTTTTATTATAACTATCATTTCTTTCTACCATACTATTTACTAAACTATTTTTATCACTTGAACCACTACAGCTTATTATCTTACCACTTGCATCTCTCTCACACCAGTTACTTCCTACTCTTCTCGTATCTCCTTCTTTTCCAGGAAATGGTGAATTGATTTTTATCTCTCTAAATTCGAGTTCTAATTCGTTTTCTTTTACTAACTCATATTCTGGTGTGTATGTACATGCGCCATCTTTTTCTTCTTTTACTTCTATATTACTAAATGCTTTGTTATTAAACGTTATACTAAATGGTAGTACTACTTTATCTATATCATACATAAATGTAGTTAAAAATCCATTGTTTAGTACCTTACACTCACTACAGTTACTCTCTACTTTTTCTCCTGTTCCATTTTTTACATATATAGGTTTAAATGAATAATCCATTGATATTTCAGATGTATAATTATTTCCATTCTTTTTTAGTTCAACTAATTCATTTGCCTTATTTGTATTATATACTAAACTTTCGTTATTAAATTTTATATCGCCTATATAATCAGAGTACTTTATAAAAATTTTACTATTTGCTCCACTAAAGTTATAACATGTAGTTATTAATTTACCATTACCTATTGGATTTACAGATAATTCTTTTATTGCCTGTCCTGTAGGTCCTACAAAATTTGTCTTATATTCACTCATGTTGTTTTTAAATTCAAATCTTGTTAAACAATAATAATTTTGATTATCTTTCGATATAGTATTATTATAACAAGAAAGGTTATTCCCATCAAATGTTGTATTTCCTAGTGTAGAACTTAAACAACTTGAATTATTGTTATAATTGCATTTTACTTGGTTTGCTTTATCACAGACAACATCTACATTTGTTTTATTAAAGTCTAATAAATTTCTATAATCTTTTCCCTGTGACTTTAAACTTTCATATAATTCAATTCTTGCTTGTTTATCATTTACAAATTTTAACCTACATTCATCTATTACTAATTCGCCTGATGCGCTTGCACTATATTTTTTAGTTTTAATACCGTGATACTCTTCTATTATTGGTTGCGCAGATAGACTACCATCTTTACAATTTCTTACATTAGCATACGCATAATCTCTGGATGCTGTAACAGTTAGAGTAACATTCATCTTAGTTGCGCCATTTAATTCTGGAGCATCTTGCGGTATTTTTATTGTAAATTTTTCGCCATCTCTTGAAATTCGTCCATTCGCATCTTTATTATTTATTTTAAGATTATAGTCATAATGGTCTATATTTTTGCGATTTACCGTTATTGTATTTGATACATAGTAATTTCCTTCTACATGAAAACTTATAGATGGTGAACTTAAACTTAGTGATGCAGTTTTATAAGTATTATACGAACTTTCCATTACATTCAAAAGTTCTTCTAATGCTTTATTATATATTGTTTCTGTTATTGGATAGTTCTTTGGATCTGACACTTCCGTTTGCGGATTCCTTGTATCTGGCTTACCATAATAATATCTGGTAAATGTCAATTTTTTATTTAAGTCTACAGCAGGAGATGTTGCTCCATTAACATGTTTTGATAAAAATTTATGTATTGCTAATTGAGAATAAACATATCGTGGATATGTTCCTTTTTTGACACCATCTGCATCACATATTCCAGCTTCTCTCACACAATCTGTCGCTCTTGCCTGATGCCATCTAAGAGCTTCTGCTAGACCGACTTTTATAGCTGTATCTTCTTCAGGATCTGTTGAAAAAGTATGATTTTTTGCCCCGTCACACGTTGTAGGACCCCTACTACCTCTTTCAGCACAAAATGCATACTGACCATCTCTCACAAATACATAAATATTTTCTTCTTTTATACCATCAGTAACTCTAATTCTTCCTGTAAAAGCTTGGTTAACATTATATCCTGATATATTTGGAATAAAACCTATAAAAGTTATTAAAATTAATAATATTATAATTCTTTTTTTCAAGTTATTACCTCCCTTATTTACAATCATAATATAGTTGGTTGACGTATATATCTCTCATCTCTTGTTTTGTTTTTCCATAATAACTATTATCTTTATCAACCTCTATTATTTGTGAATAATCCTCTATTGAGTTATATCCTTTACCTGACTCATCTGATTCTTTATCTACATAAACATCACTAACATATTTCTCTTCGTATTGAGTTATTACAGCATTCTCATCAAAACTTATAGTAACGACTACTTTATCTCTATACTCGTCATAATTAGCAAGTATACCTGTACAAACTAAATCTGAATTATCTATTTTAGGTGCCTCTTCTTTTTTTTCTTCTTTCTCACCACATCCAGATACTAATATAATTAAAATCATAAATAGAAACAATTTTTTCATTTATCTTAGCCTCCTAATATAATATTAACATATTTATTATTTTTTTTAAAGTATTTATTTTATAATAATTGTGTGCTATAATATATTTGCTTAAAAATTTTAAGGGCGTATGTCGGAATCGGTAGACGAGACGGTCTCAAAAACCGTTAGTAGTAATACTGTGTGAGTTCAAGTCTCACTACGCCCACCAATATGATAAAAAAACTACTATAACAGTAGTTTTAATTTTATCTAACAATCAATTTGTTTCTTATTTTAAAAGCGTTTTCTACCTTTCCAGTTTGAGTATTATAGTATTCTAGTGTTCCTGTTTTTAAACCATCTACAAATCTACTATGGCACTCATTGCCTTCACCTTCACAATATAGTGTATAATCGTCATATTGTGTCTCTAGATTATAATTCTTTATTGCCTGTATATCATCTGGAGTTAATACTATTTTATATTTCGGTTCTTCGCCATTTTTATTATAACTATCATTTCTTTCTACCATACTATTTACTAAACTATTTTTATCACTTGAACCACTACAGCTTATTATCTTACCACTTGCATCTCTCTCACACCAGTTACTTCCTACTCTTCTCGTATCTCCTTCTTTTCCAGGAAATGGTGAATTGATTTTTATCTCTCTAAATTCGAGTTCTAATTCGTTTTCTTTTACTAACTCATATTCTGGTGTGTATGTACATGCGCCATCTTTTTCTTCTTTTACTTCTATATTACTAAATGCTTTGTTATTAAACGTTATACTAAATGGTAGTACTACTTTATCTATATCATACATAAATGTAGTTAAAAATCCATTGTTTAGTACTTTACACTCACTACAGTTATTCTCTACTTTTTCTCCTGTTCCGTTTTTTACATATATAGGCTTAAATGAATAGTCTATTGATATTTCAGATGTATAACTATTCCCGTTCTTTTTTAGTTCTACTAATTCATTTGCCTTGTTTGTATTATATACTAAACTTTCGTTATTAAATTTTATATCGCCTATGTAATCTGAGTATTTTATAAAAACTTTATTATTTGAATCATTAAAGTTATAACAAGTCGTTATCAAGTTCCCACTACCTATTGGATTTACTGATAATTCTTTTATTGCCTGTCCTGTAGGTCCTACAAAATCTGTCTTATATTCGCTCATATTATTTTTAAATTCAAATCTTGTTAAACAATAATAATTCTGAGTGTCTATTGATATAGTATTGTTATAACAAGATATATTATTTTCATTAAATGTTGTATTTCCTAGTGATGAACTTAAACAACTTGAATTATTACTATAATTACATGTAACAGGTTTTGTTGAGTCACAAATAATATCTGCATCTTTTTCATCAAAGTTTAATAGTAATTTATAATCCTTACCTTTTGATTTTAAATCTTCGTATAATTCTACCCTTTCCTTTTTATTATCTTTAATACTTTCTAATCTTGACTCACACTCATCAAGTTCTAATTTTAGTTCTCCAGAAGCAGTTACTGAATCATAATCTTTTGTCTTGCTAACTGGATATTCTTCTACCATTGGTTGCGCCTTACCATTATTACATATTCTTACTTTAGCAATTGAAAATGTTTTAGATGATGCGCCAACAGTTAAAGTGACATTCATTTTAGTTGCGCCATTTAATTCAGGAGCATCTTTAGGTATTCTAATTTTTATTTTATCACCGTCTATTGAAATTCGTCCATTCGCATCTTTATTATTTATTTGAAGGTTCGCATTATAAGATGCTAAATTAGTATGAGTTACTGTTATTTCATTTGACACATAATAATCATCCTGTAATTTAAAAGTTAATGTTTTTGAACTTAAACTTAAAGTTGCTTTATATTCCTTATACGCCGTATCCATTTTTGATATAATATTGTTTAACTCACCTACATGTAATAGAGGGTCTTTTGATTCGTTACACCCTATTTTATTAATACACATATTTGAATTAGTATTTACATTAGGTGATGGGTCTTTAATTTTTTCATTTAAAAACATATGTATAGCGAGTTGTGTATAAAGATATCTCGGATACATATTAGACTTTATTCCATCCTTATCACATAGACCGGTTTCACATTCGAATGCCTTGGTTGTATGCCAGTCAAGTGCAGCCCCTATAGCTGCTTTTATCGCACCATCTTCTACTTCATTTGTTGAAAATTCATAATTTGATGTCCCATTACACTCACCAGGACCTTTTGCTCCTTTTTTAGCGCAAAATAAATATGGTTTAGTGCCATCTTGGGACCTATATACCCATACAAACTCTGGAGTTCTACCTTGGTAAAGATTAACTTGTATTGCTTTTGAAACTTTATATCCCAACACATTTGGAACAAAACATATAAAAGTTAGTAAAACTAATAATACTATAATTCTTTTTTTCAACTTATTACCTCCTTATTTACAATCATAATATAATTCGTTAACGTATATATCTTTCATCTCTTGTTTTGTCTTTCCATAATAAATATCATTCTCATCAGATTTTATTATTTGAGAATAATTTTCTACTGAATTATATTCTTTATCTAGTTCATCTAAATAAAAATCATTAAAATAAGTTTCTTTACGTTGAGTTATTATAGCTTCTTCATCAAAACTTATAGTAACAACAATTCTAACTCTATAATCATCTAAATTTGCAAGTATACCTGTACAAACTAAATCTGAATTATCTATTTTAGGAGTCTCTTCTTTTTGTTCTTCTTTCTCACCACATCCAGATATTAGTACAATTAAAATCATAAATAGTAACAATCTTTTCATTTACTTTAGCCTCCTAATATAATATTAACACATTTATTAATTTTTTTAAAGTACTTATTCCAAACTATATTTATTTTAAAAGCCTGGTAGACGAGACGGTCTAAAAAACCTAATAGTAATACTGTGTGAGTTCAAGTCTCACTACGCCCACCAATATGATAAATAAATCGAACTTTTCGAGTATAATATAAAGAAACGACCCTAAGTCGTTTTATTTAAACTGTATATGTCTTACATAAAACTCATTTAATAAAAATAACAAAACTAAACTGATTAATTTAATTATATAGTAGTTCATATTTAACATTATTATAAATATGTAAATTATAAGTGACTCTATAATAAAACTAAGTATTCTAATAAGTATAAACTTAAATAATTCACTACTGTTATTCTCATCCACTAAATCAGGGACAAATTTTTTATCTATATAAAATATGAATAACATCGATACTATCCAAGAAATTAAATTAACTAAATTTATTCCAATAATACTTTCTTTACTAAATAACATTAAGGATATAAATATAGAATAATTTATTATAAAAGATATTAGATATATTATTAAATGTATAAACTTATCTTTTACTTTCTTCATACTGCACTCCCCTATTTCATTATAACACATTTTCTATATTTGACATATAAAAAATTATGTAATAAAATATATTCCTAGTTGGTGATTATATGTCAAGATTTTGTGGTGAGTGTACTTACCTGGATTTAAGTACTGGAGATATTTATGGGAAATTCTATTGTGAGAGAAGATATGAAAGACATACTGCTAATGATGTTGAATGTTCTTCATATTGTACTGCATACTCAAGAAGTGATAGTGAGATTAGAAACGCAATGGAATATTCAAAAGATCATGAAAGTAGTGGTGGGTGTTATATAACAACTATAGTATGTGATATTTTAAAGGCTCCAGATAAAAACGTATTCTTGAAAACTTTGAGATGGTTTAGAAATAATGTTTTACAAAACAATGAAAAATATAAAGATATATTAGTTGAATACGATATAGTTGGACCTGTTATTGCTAAAAATATAAGTAATGACCCTTTAAAATATCAAATAGCTGCTAATGCATTTTATAAATATATTAAACCTATTACAAATATGATTAAATCTAAAAATTATGATGAAGCGATTAATAGCTATAAAGATATGACAAATAGACTTAAAAACTTTTATAATATCAATACTACTGTTACTGTTGAAGAAATAAATAATGCAGATATAAAAAGTTCAGGTCATGGTATATACAAAGTAAAAAGAATAACTGATGTGTAAAGTTATTCTTTTTTGATTTTCATAAAATATTACTTTAAAAATAGTAATACAAGTGTTCCAACTATAAAGCAATAAATTGAAAAATATATTAATTTGCCACTATTTACAATACGTCTAAACCATTTAGTAACTAAAAGAGTCACAACTAAAGATACTAATACCGCTACCGCGTAATATAAAATTAAACCAGATTCAAAAGTTATATCTTTAACTTCTAATATGAATGCAGCAATACTCATAGGTATATAAAGCATAAATGAATACTTAAATGCAGTATCTCTTTTTAAACCTGTACTCATACCTCCAACAATAGTAGAACCACTTCTACTTATTCCAGGTAAAAGTCCAAGTATTTGAAAACATCCAACTGTTATAGCTTCTCTAACACCTATCTTACCATCATCTTTTTTACCTTTGAAATTTCTAATAATAAACAATAGTATAGCAGTTAATATTAAAGATAGTCCAACTACTTTTATATTATCTTCTATTTTTTCAAATAAATCGAAATAACTTACAAATAGTCCTGCTATACCTGCTGGAATGCATCCTAAAACTATCATCCAAGCATATTTATAACCACTTTTAGCCTTTTCATCTTTTTTAGTTAAATATTTAAAGAAATCCTTAATAATTTTTACTATATCATTCCAAAATAATATTATGATTGCAATAAGTGAACCAAAGTTAGTAAGTATTGCAATAGTATCAAAACTGACATCTAAATCAATTAAGTTTTTAAATATCATCAAATGTCCACTAGATGATACTGGTATTGTCTCTGTCATACCCTGTATAAATCCTAAAAATATGTATTTTAAAAGTTTCATTCTACCACCTAATTAATTATATAATAAATTTTTAAAATAATAAATAAAAAAATATCAATATAATAAAATTTATTAGGTGGTTTTATGTTTCTTAGAGGATTTTTTTTCCTTATAGGATTTGGACTTACTACTATAGGATTTGTATATATAATTAGTTACTTAAATCTATTTAGTTTTGGGTATAATTTTTTTGAATATGTAAACTTTATAATTAGAAGAGTTGAGTGTTTAAACGCACTAGTTGGCATTGTTATAATGATTTTATCTGTTACTATAGGAGGAAAAAATGAACTATATTTATGACATATACTTAAACTTTAATGGAATTTTATATGATTTTTTTGATTGGAATAAAAGTGATAAACTATATCACATAAAAAAGATACCTATATTTAAAACTGATGAAGATACTATAAAAAAATTAATTAATAATAAAATAAGAATTAGTGATGATATATTACTTCAAATATATAATAAAACTGATGTGTGGAATATGAGTGAAAAGATTTTATACTCATCTCTTTTTACAGATGGCAATAGTATAATAGCGATAGAATTTGATAAGGAAGGAAAAAGTATAAAGAAATCTAATTTATTCATAGATGAAGAGTTAGAGGTATTAGAAAATGTTGATAGACTAAGAGAAAAAGAGATTGAATATAAAATAATAAAAAAAGAGAAAAGTCTATTTAAAACAAGGAAAGAGATTAGCGAAGAAAAGTTTGTAAATAATGAACTAAAAAATATAGAGGATAAGAAATTAAATTATATTTATTTTGAGTGTTTTGGGAAACACGAGAATAATAAAAAAGTTATATTAGATAGTATAAATAAGATATCTAAGTCTAGTAAAATGTATAAAAATTTATACGATATTTTAAAATTAACTGGGAAATAGTGCTATAATGGTGTTGGTGGTTGTATGATTAAAATTGACTCGCTTGACCATTACGGTAGAGGTATTGCTAAATTAAATGGTAAGATTGTATTTGTTGAAAATGCACTCCCTTTAGAGGTAGTAGATATAAAAGTATTAAAAGATAAGAAAAATTATATCGAGGCAAGTGTTTTAAAATATATAGAAAAATCTAAAGAAAGAGTAGATGTCGTGTGTCCATATTATGATGAATGTGGTGGATGTAATATAATGCATATGGACTACACCAACCAACTAAAGTTTAAAGAGGATAAGATTAAGAATATAGTCAGTAAATACTTAGATAATGATATAAAGATTAATAATATCGTTAAGTGTGATAAAAATTTTAATTATAGAAACAAAGTCACTTTTCAAGTAAAAAGAGATATAGGCTTTTTTAAGAATGATACATATGACATAGTATGTGTTGATAAATGTGTAATAAGTGATAAGATTATAAATAATTCTATTAAACATTTAAAAGAGTTAGATTTAAAACATATAAATAAGATTACTTGTAGAGTTGGAAATGGCAAACTAATGGTAATTATAGAATCATCTGATAGTGATATAGATATAAAGCCTATTTTAAATATCGCAAGTAGTATTTATTTAAATTTTAATAATACTTATAAACATTTATATGGTGATAAATATATATATGAAGATATTGGTAAATACAGATTTGCTATATCACCTGATTCGTTTTTTCAAGTAAATATAAATACTACAACTAAATTATATAATAAGATAAAAGAATATGTTGAGTCTAGTAAAAACGTATTAGATTTATACTGTGGGACAGGAACTATTGGTATATTTGTAAGTGAAAATAATAATATACTTGGAATAGAAATAAACGAAAGTGCGGTTAAGGACGCACTATATAATAAAAGATTAAATAAACTATCTAATATTGATTTTATATGTGGAGATAGCAAGAATGCTTGTTTAAAAACTAAGTTTAAACCTGATATAGTTATAGTTGACCCTCCAAGAAGTGGTTTAAATAATGAAGGTATTAATAATATAATAAAACTTAATCCGAGTGAGATTATTTATGTATCGTGTGACCCTATGACTATGGTAAGAGATTTAAAAGAGTTAAAGAAATATTATAATATAGAAGAGATTACTCCTTTCGATATGTTTCCAAATACATACCACGTAGAATGCTTAACATATTTAAAAAGAGTGTAAAATCATGTACAATTTAATAAAAAACTACATTTAAGTAGTTTTTTCTATGTTTTTTTCATAAATAATATGTTAGACTTATATTGATATAATGTAGAGGTGTAATATGGTATATAATTTTAAAGAATACAAAGCTATATTCGATACGCCTATGAAGCGTTCACAAGAATTTGCTATATCTAGCAAAATTATGGATTTACTTAATAAAAATAAATATGAGTCTTTAGAAGAATTCATAAGTAAAAATACACATTATCAAGACTTCTTAAAAAATAACAATATGGAAAATGTTGTTAAACACTTTGGTAATACTTTGACTGAAGAAGATTATACAAGAATACTTGAACATTTAAGAGTTTTGACAAAAACAAAGCAGGATTTTGAAGATGAGAATATAAAAACTACTAACATAGATGATAAAGAATATAATTCGTTTAAAGGCGAAGATAAATCATATTTTATAGATAATTCTGATAAAAACAAATCTTTAGAAGAACAGATGAAAGATATGCAAGGTGAAAGTGAATCTTTTCAAACGAGTGATATAAGGCAAAATACAGAAAATATGTTTAAAGAATTAGAAAGTAAAGATGACGGATTTAATTTAAAAAACTTATCAGAAATTAACTATGATGCTTTAAACAATGAAGAAAAAGAACTATATGGAATCGCACTTCTATATCAAAAGGATAAAGATGAACCTATAAGAGTTGATTTAAATAAAGGAGTCATTGTAGATAAAGATAACAATATATCAAAGATAGAAAAAGAAAACGGAGAGTTTTCTATAAGAAATGATGAAAACTCTAAAGAAAAAGAAAATGTTCAAGAAAAAACACATCAAAAACAAATGGTTTTAACGCCAAATAAAGATACTTTATATGGTAATTAAAGGAGGAAAATATGAATAATGGAATGAAATTCGATCCAATGACTGGAAAACCACTAAATCAAGAAAATAATATTAATAATCGTGCTGATATAAATAACCAAAATATCACTTCAAATCAAGTTATCAGTGAGCCTACTGCTATGCCTTCTACTTCTATTCAGCAGCCTATACAACCACAAGGTAATGTACAGCAGCCTGCTGTTGAAGCACAACCACAAATGCAACAAATACAACCTCAACAAGATATTGGAAACATTAATATTAATAGTGAGGCTAATGTTCAACAGCAGATGCAAAGCATACCTACTGTAGATCAAAATAGACAAGAATTTATAAACAATACACAGGCAAATAACGTAGTTAAAAAACAGGAAAAGAAAGGTGGACCTAATATTCTTTTTATAGTTATACTTTTCGCAATTATATTTGCTGCAATATTCTTCTTGTTTCCTTATTTACTTGAGAATTTATAAAATAAAAATCTTTAGAATATTTACTAAAGATTTTTTATTTTACTCTTAGGACTTGACCTATACTTAAAAGTGTAATATTTAGATTATTTAGTCTTTTCAATTCATTTACTGTTGTGTTAAATTTTTGAGCTATCTTATAAAGACTATCACCACTCTTTACTGTGTATGTTTGTTGAGTATTTGATTTAGCTTGTGTTGGAATTTTTAATACTTGACCAATAGATAGATTTGTACTTGTTAAATTATTGAAATCCATAAGTTCACTTACTGAGATATTGTATTCATTTGCTATTTTATATAGACTATCGCCTGATTTTACAATGTATGTATTTTCTTCTGTCATCTCTTTTTTTGGTAGTTTAAGTACTTGACCGATAGTTAATGTATTGCTTGTAAGGTTATTTAATCTTTTTAACTCATCTACTGTTGTATTGTTGTTTTGAGCTATTTTGTATAGACTATCCCCACTTTTTACGATATATACGTTATCTTCTATTATTTCTTTGCTTGGAATTTTTAATACTTGACCGATTTTGAGAGTATTGCTTGTAAGATTGTTAGCTTCTTTCAATTCGTTTACAGTAACGCCAAGCTTTTTAGATATGCTCCACAAACTGTCTCCACTTTTTACTGTATAATAATTATCACCTGGTACAGGAACATAGTTTAAGTTTAGATATTCTACTATTGCTCTAACAACTGCTTCTGCATAATTTTTCCAGTTATTCTTTAGTTGATTTACATCATCACCCGTACTATCTAAAAATCCATATTCTACTGTTATTGCCTCTGTATTACCTGTATTTCTTTGCATAAAATAGTAATCTTTGCTGGTGTCACTAGGAAGTCTCCTTTGATATGCTTTTCTTATGTTTTGACCTTCACTTTGTAACTCGTTTAAAATTAAATTGGAGAGGGTTGATGTGTTTCTTAAAGCATAGATAACCTCAGCACCATCTCCACCTGGGGATAGTCAATGTGTATTTAATTTTATTAATTTCTTATAGCAAATTATATATTTGTTACATAATAATTATTTCATCAA